>NZ_CP170339.1:157500-367500 GCF_042445055.1 Falsihalocynthiibacter sp. SS001 | reverse complement strand
AAAGGGGTGGGCTGACATGGATATCTTCTCTCATTAAGGCGCGCACTGGCATAATGTCGCCACCCAATCGCACTCAATATGTGCGCGCGGCGACGCACATGGTAAGATGTGCAAAAAACGAGCGGACAAATGTTTAGTCACGACAATACGTATTCACGCTTTATCTCATGGGCCAAGATCATCCTGCCCCTGTTGGCGCTGGCTATTCTGTCGACTGTTTTCTTGCTCGCGCGGCCCGTGGACCCAACCAAAGCCATTCCCTTTGCTAAGGTCGACGTCGAAGAAATGGCACGCGAGCGCGGGATTACGTCTCCCAACTATTCGGGGATTACACGTGATGGCGCGGCTATTTCGGTATCGGCGGCCTCAGCCAAGCCAGATCCCTATGGCGTGAGTGGTGTCCTAACGACCGAGGGATTTAACGCCCAGATGGAATTCCCCGAGGGCGCCACCGTCGAGATTTCCTCAACCAACGGTAAGCTCGACAGTAACGCGCAGCGCGCCCAGCTAGAGGGGCAAGTCCTTGTCACCAGCTCTACTGGATATGTCATTCGCACCGAGCGCGTGGACGCCTCGCTTGCGGATGCGCGCTTTACGTCTGATGTGCCAATTTCGGCCGCGGGTCCTATCGGAAAACTCAACGCGGGTGCCATGGAACTCACTCAACACAATCAGAACTATCTTCTGGTTTTCAAAAATGGTGTGAAACTGGTATACGATCCGCAAGAGACAATTCGGGGTGAACAGTAATGCGCTATTTTCTGGCGATTTTTTTGATATTCGGCTTTGCGCACTTGGCCTCGGCTCAGAGCACCCAGATCCCGTTTGGCGGGCTGGAACACGACGCGACACTCCCTGTCGAAGTCGTCGCGGACACACTGCAAGTGGATCAGAGCACCGGCAACGCTACCTTCATCGGGAATGTTGTTATCGGACAGGGCGAAATGCGCCTCACCGCGGACACCGTTATTGTTGAATACAAAACCAACCAAGGCGAAGAGTCAGGCGGCAAGATCAGCCGCCTGCGCGCCAGTGGCAATGTTGTTCTGGTGAACGGACCCGAAGCCGCAGAAGCCGCAGAAGCCGCAGAAGCGGTGTACACCATTGATAGCGCCGAGGTCGTGATGACGGGTGATGTTGTCCTGACACAAGGAAGCAATGCTCTCTCGGCGAACCAGATGACTGTCGACCTGAACACAGGGCGCGCGCAGATGAGCGGCCGCGTGAAAACCATTCTTCAGTCGAGCAATTAACATGGCCTCCACTCCAAAACTCACGATTGCGTCAGAGCGCAGCGATGAGGGTCTTTCGATCCGCAACCTCCGCAAGAGCTATCGACGCAAAACCGTGATTCGAGACGTGTCTATGGAGCTTTCTCGCGGAGAGGTAATCGCGCTCTTGGGGCCGAACGGCTCTGGTAAGACGACCTGCTTTTACTCCATCGCGGGACTGGTTTCGCCAGAGGGCGGACAGGTTCTTGTGGACGGACGGGAAATCACCCTGCTGCCGATGTATCGACGCGCCAAGCTCGGTATCGGGTACCTTCCACAGGAGAACTCGATCTTTCGCGGCCTAAGCGTTGAAGACAACATCCTCTCGATCCTCGAAATCTCGATCAAACACGCCCACAAGCGGCGCGAACGGCTTGAGGAATTGTTGAGCGAGTTTTCCATCGGCCACCTTCGCCGCGCGCCTGCCCTATCGCTCTCGGGCGGTGAGCGTCGGCGCGTTGAGATTGCGCGCTGCCTTGCGGCCTCGCCCGAATTTTTGCTTTTGGACGAACCCTTTGCCGGTGTCGACCCCATCGCCGTAGGAGAAATCCGCGAGCTTGTGGGCCAGCTCAAGAACCGCAATATCGGCGTTCTGATCACGGATCACAACGTTCGCGAAACCCTCGAGATCGTCGATCGGGCCTATATTCTTCATGAGGGAAAAGTCCTGATGAGCGGCACCCCCGACGACGTTATTCGTGATGATAATGTGCGCCGCGTTTACCTCGGAAACGATTTCCGCGTCTCATAACAAAATTTATCTAAATCAATGTCTTATAATTGTGGTCCTCGTTGACCACTCTGAGCCCTATTGACTCAATCGCATTTTAGGCGCCCAATACGATTGATGTATGAAGAACCCCTCACATTACGGGACTCGGCGCCATCATCACGCCGAACTTCAGGCGCGCTTGGCGCGCCTCGCATCACGCCACCATCTAAATTATCTAGATTCCGATCCTATATGTAGGATGTGGCAAATCTTTTCTCGAACCTTGGAGGTTAAATGCAGTATCAAATCAGCGGCAAACAGATCGACATCGGCGCAGCCCTTCAGACACACGTAAAAACCGAAATTGGCTCGATTGTCGAAAAATATGCAGAGCGACCTACAAACGCCCAGATCGTATTTTCCAAGAGCGCGAGTGAGTTTGTTTGTGAGGCTACTGTTCATCTCTCAACCGGGCTTACCGCAACGGCCAAGGCGCATGCCCATGAAATTTATGAAAGTTTTGATAAATGCGGTGACAAACTTGAGAAACAACTGCGCCGTTACAAGCGCCGTTTGAAGGACCATCACCGCGAAAGAACGCAGCCTGTTGAACTTTCGGCGGCTTCCACGTATATCCTCGCCGGATCAGATGGATTAGAAGAATCAGAACCCGAGAATCTACAACCAATGATTGTCGCGGAAATGGAGACCAAGATTGCGTCCCTCTCTGTGGGTGAAGCCGTTATGCAGATGGAACTCTCAGGGGCCCCCGTTCTGGTTTTTCGCAATGAAGGAAACAGTGGTGTGAACGTGGTCTACCGTCGGGAGGACGGCAACATAGGTTGGATAGACCCAGTAACGACGAGCTAGGATAACCTGGCCCACACTCGAGCAGAAGTGACTAAGATGGACCTAACGAGCATACTTAAGCCCGAAGCGGTGAAAGTGATCGCGAATGTGACGAGCAAGAAACGCCTCTTTCAGGATCTGGGAGAGGTCGCCCGTTCTGTGCATTTGCTATCCGCCAACGAAGCCACCGATGCTCTACAAGAGCGCGAGAGCCTTGGCCCAACAGGTGTGGGCCATGGCGTAGCGCTTCCACATGCCCGCCTTAAAGGTTTGGACTCTGTTGCTGGCGTTTTCTTGCGCCTCGATCGCCCGCTTGATTTTGATTCAGTGGACCGTCAGCCGGTTGACCTTGTTTTCGCGCTCTTTGCACCTATCGATTCCGGCGTTGAGCACCTCAAGGCGCTCGCGCTTGTTTCGCGTACAATGCGTGACTCAAAAATCTGCGAAAAACTTCGTGCGAATGACGATCCGCACACACTTCACGCCATTCTTACAGAATTGCAATCGGCGCGCGCTGCCTAGTCTCGCCACGCGCCGAATCCGAACGTCACATAATCACGTTTATACGCCTCTTGGGCGGCGCTCTCGATATCTGCATCATAGATATCATCCAGCGCATAAGGCTTGGCGGCAGGTTCGTCTTCAATCTCGATGTTCTCGTGCCCCATGCGATAGGCCAAGTATTCCAGATCCGTCTCTAGCGTATCTTCGCGAAGGATCATATCCGGCGCAGCAAAGCCCGCGTATGCCTCAATCATAGACGCCTGACTCGACCACGCCATGTCGTTCCGGATCGCCGTTTGTCCCGCGAGGTTCGCTTTGAGAAATTTCAGAAACCCAAGGAACGCCGCACGATGTGCCGCAAGGTCGTAATCCGAGCTCGTCGGATCATCGGGAAGCGGAACATTATGCACTCGCTTCAACGACTCACGAATTTTAGGAAAGGCACGCGGGCCATGGTTCAAGATCGTTTGGCAAAACGCCTCATGCGCGCGGGCAACGGGATGGCGCACAACGGTAAAGCTACGATGCCCCGTGTTATCCAGCTTCCACTGTCGCAAATCGTTCTGGGTCAGCTTTTCACGCAACTCGCCGCCGCCCAGCGCCCTAAGCCAGTTTTTCACCCGCTTGTTCGGGCCAGAAGGCATTGGCAAAAACAATAGCGGAACCTTGGCCGCGGCGACATACCGATTCACTCCTGCGTTTCGGACGGGCTCGTAATTTGGCACAGACAACAGGCCGAAATAATCCTCATTGCCCAGCGCCTCGCGCATTTCCGAAGGGTTCGCGACCTTCTCAAGCAACGAACTCGGGTTCTGCTTTTTGAGTTGCTTACTTAGGCCGTCGAGTCTCTCTTCCACGCCCAAAAACTGCGCCAGTCCATTCATGACTTCGACGTTACGGATGTCTTCGTAATCTAGAGAGAACGCCGTCTGTCCACTCAGTTGCAACTGGTGAACAACATCATGCCGAAACGATTGAGTGCGTCGCAGGGTTTCATTGAACTCATCCGCATCAAACAGAACCTTCGCGGTCTTTTGGTGGGTTACATTCGTCAGCTTCCACTGCCCCGTCGCACGCGCAATCTTGAGGCTGATATAGCTCTCGACGGGATTGCGGCTCAGGATGATTTTGGCACAGCTTCTATCATCAAGGACCGCCTTGGCCACGCGCGGATCGTGGTCGTGAAAATACCTAAAACCCGCAATTCCCGGCGCATCCTTGATTGCATCCAGTAACGCGAGGGGATTTTTTTCGCGTTGTTCAAGCGTCACGCCCAACACGTCTGCCCTTTGCGGACCACCAACGAAATGTGGATTGAATGCTTCGCCGCAACACTTCAGCCCTTCAAAGGCATTGATGTTTTCCTCAAGAAAGTTCGAACCCGTCCGCATTTCTGCGAAGATCACGAAGTGGGTATATTGTTTTTTCATAAGGGCTTACTTCATCAAATACGGTTTGCGAGGAGCTTTAGCCGCGGATTTCTTTTCCATGGTATTCGAGAAATCGCCCATTAGATACGGGTGCATTCCCTCGTTCTTAAGGCGCTGAATAAATTGGGTAACGCCAGTTAAATCAACAAGTTCCGGAATATCGGGCAACTGATGATCCGCGCGCACACCGATTTCTTCGACGGCTTTGCTTAGGTGCTCTACTGGGGCTTGGATAAACTCGGCCATCGTCACAATCTCGACCCGCGCCCTTGTACGTGGCGCGCGCAGTATGTCCAGCTGCTGGCTCTCTACTTTTTGCAACCGCGCGCATATCTTGCGGATCGCCTCAAACTCCAGCCCAGAATGGAACAGCGGCACAACCCAAGCACCCGACACCACCGAAATACTCGCATTCTGATCGCGCGCTATGAAATGGCATACTTTTTGCGTGTCCCTCGGACCGTACTGAAAAACTTGCCGCTCTCCGCGCGCATTCCATATCAGATTCCGCAGGAACTCGGACGGAGCATAATCCCTAAGCACTGCATTATCCGCCAAACAGCCTGCAAAATAGGGTTCTCTATTTGCGAACTCAACGCGCTCGGGCGCAAAGAGATGCCCGTGAACGCGCGCGCCAGTATATCCAGCCAGCCAGCTTTCAAACCCAATGAAGAGCTCCGTATATCCCTGAAGCATCGAATAACGCGACGCGGTGATCCCGTTTTCCCAATTCACATTGGGCGCGCGGCTCTGCATCACAAGGCCGGGCCGCCCCTTGGTTCGTTGCGCGAGGGATTTTGTGAAAATTCGGTCAATTTTGCCTGATTTAGGCTCTGCTGTGCGCTTTGGCTTGTCGTTCTCGGAAAGGAAAACATCGTAAAGCTTGTCGGCCCTGTCCCAGATCTTGCGCGCTATGAAACAGTCTGAGCGCTGTAAGAGCTGTATATGATCGTCATAGAAAACATGTGGTTTTCCCTGAAAGTCGAACTTTGACAGGGTAAGCGAGCGGCTCTCGATATTGGTGGAGTGGATTCGCGCGAGGGACTGGAAGTAACTCTCGTCCGGAATCCAGACACGTTTGAAGTACTTATCATATTTCGCACGATCCGGCGCCTCAAGGATCGCCCTAAGGGTAGTACGCGTTAGGCACCACCACTGGGACCCCATATGAGGGACTAACCCGTCAGGAATCCGCCGTTTGAAACCGATTTTCCGCTGAAATCGAACGTACCAATCAAACCTTTTGCGGTGCTTTTTCCATGAGAACGGAAAGCGAAGCGTAAAACGTTCCTTGTCCAACCCGTCCATGGTCCATGGCACATCGTCGGTCGTCGCACTCTCGATAAAATCGGTGTTTGGCCGCGCCCCAAGATACGCCCTAAGCTCCGTCACGGGTCGAAGAGGCATACATACGCCAGAGGCGAGCAAGACGTGTTGCACATCGCCGAATTTCGCAAGCAGCATTTCCGCCCCTGCCTGCGTTGCCTCCACAAGTGACCACCTACCCCATTCGCATCTATGGCGCTCACAGAACATGACGCCATCCAAATCCGCGAGGGATGAAACCAATGCATCATAATTTTCCTGCGGGACAGCTTTGTCCACGTGAATAACAACAGGACACCCGCCTTCATGCCAATGACGCGCCACTTGCGGCGCGCGCTTAAGCGAGCCATGGACAAGCATCACGACCCCGAGGCTCATGCCCAGTTTCCCTTTGACATAAGGCCCAGCATTTCTAACTGGCGCCAGTTGATGAACTTCTCGCTCCACTTGCACCAAAGCTCGGAATTATCCTTGAGGTTGGCGGCATAGGCCCGATACTCGTGGCTGTTGGCGAAATGCTCGTTGCGCTCTAGCTCCTCCTGCGCCTTGGCACCGAAAGTATCAAGGAATTTGGCATGCATCAGACAACCGCTCGTTTTCTCTCCGCCCCATTCGTCATAGACAAGGTTCAAGCCGCGCGGCAACAGTGCGTGGGTGCTGCTGGTATAAACGTACTTACGGTCCCATTTAACCAGCGGCGTTTTATTCAATGCAGGCGCCCTTTCCGGCTTTTGGGCAAAGAACGCACGAGCACGCGGCCCTCCCTGAATCCAGAGATTCCCATACACATTGTTGCGTTTGAACGTGTAGTTCCCGCTATCAAACCAGTTCAGAATCTCGAAAGGATTTTGGCCCGCCTGATAGGGCGCTCCATCAACCGAACCCTTTGGATACATGTCCAACAACATTGCCGAGAAACTGCGGATCGAAGACGCATCAAGCCAATCGGTCAGCGCCACAAGCGAGCGAGAGTCGCAGAACGGAAAGATCAGAAACTCGTCAATATCAACGGTCAGGCACCAGTGACCATGCGCATACTTCATCCGTAGATAATTCAGCCAATCGACACCAAACCGAGAGCGTTTGTAGCTATGCTTCGACGACCAAAGGGAAACATCCGGTTGCCGCGCCAAGTAATCACGACCGCCGTCATCGCTCTTGTTGTCGACAAACACAAAGTGATCGACACCTAAATTGCGGTAATATTCAAGAAAGTACGGAAGGCGGATACTCTCATTTCTCAGGGTCGCAAAAACAAGGATATCATCTGCTTTGATTTGCGCGGTACGGTTGGCAACAGGACTCAGTTCCCGACTCTTGCGAATGGACCTAGCGCGCCATTTCTTGCGCTCTATACGCAGTCGATATGATGTTGCTACACTCAAGCCGTTTCCTCATTCTAGACCACCGACAAGACCTTACCAAAATGCGCGGTCCACGTCGGCAGTGAATCTGGATCAAATTTGATCGGCTCTTCTGACTTATGTTTCGCAGCAAGTGTCTGTATCGTTGACGTCCAAGCGTAACGGTCCTGAGGATTCAGGTAAATGGGCATATCCCCCATAAACTCCTGATAAACAGGCAAATCTGCGCAAACGACCGGGGTTTGAAGAAGGAGCGCCTCTGCTGGCGGAAGGCCGAACCCCTCTGCGAAGGACGGAAACAGCATACCGGCAGCGTTTTGGACGATCTTGGCAACCACGCGGTCGGGAAAGTTATTCAACTCGATTACATTTTCTAGTTTGGCATCAAGGCGGGCAAAGACATCCTCGTTACTCCACCCACGCGCACCGATTAAGACAAGTTGCGGGGCATCATCCCACCCTTCCCAGACATCCAAGAGCAAATGATGGTTTTTGCGTGGTTCGATCGTGCCGACGCAAACAAAATAGGGTCTATCCTGCGCTATTTCATCAGGAAGCGGTGTATCGTCCGGCTGCGCAACTGTAACGCCAAGATGCGCGACGATGCCTGACGGAACACGCCCTATCATCTCGAAATGGCGCTCCCCATCCGCTTGGCTGGCCTTTGAATTATAGATCACCAAATCCGCATATTGGGAAACAGCGCGCATTTTCTCCTCAAACTTCGCAACAGTTCCTGATCGCTGGAATTCGGGAAAATCAATCGGTATGAGATCGTGCACCATAACGGACACATGCGCATCGCATGATTTTATCGCGGCAAGCACTTCCGCACTCAGATTACTGTGCCCAACGTTGATATACGAGAATGCGCGCGGAATAGAGCCTAACACGCTTGTAATTTCGCGCGATTTGGACACGGCGAGCCGATGACAATCGGCTTGTGCGCATCGCTGAGCGGGGCTGAGCTTGCGACGCAACAGAGTATTGATATCCGGCCGCCCCCACGGCGTTTTTCCCACCATCCGCGACCAAAGCGCCTGCGTACCGTTTTCATCAAGAACAACGAATCCGCCGGATATCCGCACAAGCGCAAAGAGGGGCACGCTATCCTGCAAGAGCGCATAGAGATACGCCATCTCGACCCGATCAACACCCGTGAGCGGCCCACGTCCGACACGACTCACGAGGCGCGACAGATCCAACAGCCGTGCGGGTGGTTTATTTGGTGTAATGTCCTGTTTGGTGCCACCGCCATGCATCGGTAATCATCGCCTCCAGTGTCGAGCGGGTTGGTTTCCAGCCCAGCTCTTTTTCGGCTCTAACGCTGCCTGAAACAAGCTTGGTGCAATCGCCAGCACGTCTTGGCCCTTCGTTGAAGGGAACCTCTCGATTTGTGACGGCCTTGGAATGGGAGATCACCTCGCGAACCGAAAAACCGGAACCGGTTCCAAGGTTAAACACGCGGCTTTCCTTACCTTCTTCAAGCCATTTCAAACCCAGAACATGCGCATCAACAAGGTCACAAACATGCACGTAATCCCGAATGCAGGTCCCATCCGGCGTATCATAATCCGTACCGAAAACCGTCAGCGCATCGCGTTTGCCGTCAATCGCATCCAACATAAGCGGGATGAGATGTGTTTCGGGCTGGTGGAATTCGCCCACTTCGCCTTCTGGGTCCGCACCTGCGACGTTGAAATAACGGAAGATTACGTGCTTCAGCCCATGACTCGCTTCAAAGTTCGCGAGGATATCCTCAATCGCACGTTTGCTCGCACCATAAGCGTTGATCGGCGCTTGTGGACAGTTTTCGTCCAAGGTCACATTGTCCTGCTCGCCATAGGTTGCGCAGGTCGACGAGAATACGAACTTCTGACAACCGGCCGCCACTGCGGCTTCGATCAAACAAAGACTACCGGTAACGTTGTTATGCCAGTATTTGCCAGGATTAGTCATGCTTTCGCCCACTTGGGACAAGGCCGCAAAGTGCATAACCGCTATTGGCTCATATTGTTCAAATACCTCATCAAGGCGCGCGCGATCCGTTAAGTCGCCCTGTTCAAACGGGCCGAACTTTACCGCATCCTGCCAACCTGAGATAAGATTATCAAAAGTTACGGGCGTATAACCAGCCGCCCTCAAAGCCTTACAAGCGTGCGAGCCGATATAGCCCGCGCCGCCGGTAACCAGAACATTTGCCATAATGCCCCCTACTGAGCCGCAGCGCGGTGCGCGAGCATATCGGTCATGTAAGACATCAACTCATCCCGCAACTCAGCGCGAGCAAGGCCGAACGCCATCGTGGCCTGCAAAAACCCTGCTTTAGAGCCGCAATCAAACCGCTCTCCTTCAAAACGAAAGCCATGAACATCGCGGCCTCTGGTGATTTCTTCGGCAATCGCATCCGTCAATTGAACTTCATCGCCCGCACCTTTTTTCATTTGGTTCAAAGTGCGAAGAACATCAGGGGTGATGATATAGCGGCCAATCACGGCCAGATTGGACGGCTGTTCTCCGAGGGGTGGTTTTTCGACCATTCCCTTGACCTTAACGAGGTTACCTTTGTCCTCTTTGATGTCGAGAATACCGTATGACGACGCCTTATTCGTCGGGACATCCATCGCCGCAACCATACATCCGCCAGTCTCCTCATAGGCCTCAACCATCTGCTTTAAGCACGGTTTTTCGGCAGCAATCACATCATCCGGCAAGATTACGGCGATAGGCTCATTTGAAATGAGACGACGCGCGCACCAAACTGCGTGCCCAAGGCCCATCGCTTTGTGCTGTCGGATATAGGCGATCTCGCCACTGTCCATATTGGTGGATTTGAGCGTCTCAAGGAGTTCGTCTTTGCCCTTCTTGCGAAGCTCGTTCTCAAGCTGTGGCGCGTGGTCAAAGTAATCCTCAAGCGCCCCTTTGCCGCGGGATGTCACAAAAATAAACTCTCGAATTCCTGCTTCGCGGGCCTCATCAATCGCGTACTGAATGAGAGGGCGATCAACCAAAGTCATGATTTCTTTTGGAACGGATTTTGTGGCTGGAAGAAATCTTGTTCCCAGTCCTGCGACTGGGAAAATGGCTTTGGTCACTTTACGTTTCATAATCTACTCAAATTTTTGTTTCAGCGTAATTTGCTTCTGCAAAAGTTTAGACTTAATTATCCTAAATTGAAATGACTAACCTTTTAAGTCGCGTCGCGCGGTATAATTCCGCAACAACCCTCTGCTAGCTGCGTTTTTACAGCTCTCGGAACAGGTTGCTACGCGAAATTTCGTCACGTGCTCGGGATTTGAAATTATACGGCTGGAATAATGGTTGATCGCGTCCAGACCTTCCGAAAACACCGCCGCTTTGCTCCCAAAAACCTTCGTTGGTGAACCTGACGCGGTGGTAAAGCGTGGTGGGACTGAGGAGGACGAGCGTTACGCGATAACCTTGCTGTACAAGCTTGGCTGCCTCTTCGCGCAAACGCCGCCTACTCCAGAAACGCCCCGCAAGCGCTTTGTGCCGATACGGTGCGGCGACGAATTTCCGCATCGGCTCTTTGCTCGCCGGGATCGGTTTGGGTTTCTGAAGCGCGAGGTGCTTCCCCTCTTCATAGCCATCAGTGAGTGTTTTCATCAGACGTCGAACGCTATGTGGCTCTAACGTGCCGCGTTGCAGATGCCTAAGGAGGCGCTTGCGCTGTTCGATCACCTCAACACGCCAAGCCATATCCGCATCAAACGGATCTGCATATTTCCGTTGAAACAGTGCCGTTGAACGCCCGACCTCAAAAAGCGTTTTCGGCGCGCGCTCTGCTGTTCTGCACGCAGATGCGGCGTAGGCGTGATGAACCTGAGCGAGCGGAACGATTTCGGTTGAGTACCCCTCAATCGCGAGACGCATGTTCACATCGGTATCATCGAAATAGTAGCGAAAGACCGGATCAAACCCGCCCAAGTTCGCCAAAATATCGCGACGGAAGGCGCAATTGGTTCCCTCAGTCTTGATTGCCTGAGCGCCTTGAGGCGAGAAAATTACCGAGTTCCGGCTTGGCACCTGAAGTGGGCGTAAACGTCCAGCGGAATCGACACTATTGGCGCGCCATTGGAACGATATCCCGTTGCGCCCCCGCACATACCCGCCCGCTGCGGCTACATCGCTTTCAAGGAATGGCGCTGCCAGCCGTGAAAGCCAGCTTGGCTCGGGAACGGCGTCATCGTCGATGAATGCAACGATATCTCCCGCGGCGGCTCCAAGGCCCAGATTACGGGCCTCGGAGATGTTCGCTTTATCGAATGCAATCTGCTTGAGTTGCGCAGCGAACGGAAGGGTCGCAATTGCGTTCAAGCCCGCAGGATCCGCCACAACGATCACTTCGTAATCGGGGTGATCAAGCTGAGACACCCCGATTAAACAACGCACGAGAGCATCTGGCCGCTCGCGGCTAACGATGATGACGCTTGTGGCGGGAGCGCGCATTAGGCCTTTTTCAGATCAACGCCCGGTGCATAGGCGATAAAGAACGGGTTGGCGTAGTCGTCTTTTCCGTAGGTCAGAGGCGTGTGATCATCAAACCGAACCACATCACCACCCGCGCCCAGAAGCACCGCATGACCAGCAGCCGTATCCCACTCCATTGTCCGTCCAACGCGCGGATAAAGATCGGCCTCACCCGTTGCGACCAAGCAGAATTTCAACGAGGAGCCTGCGCTTTTGCTGTCCTTGATGGCGTATTTGTTAATGTAATCTTCGGTAGCCTGATCGCGGTGCGACTTGGACGCCACGATATAAAGTGCGCTGTTATCAGGGTTAGAGACTGATATTGCCTTGGTCGGGCCAACTTTGTCCTTAGCGAAATCGCCTGTTTCCTCAACGGTTTTCCCATCCGCATCGGTATAGAAAAGGCGGTTCTTAGCTGGCGCATAAACGACGCCACGAAGTGGTTTCCCATCAACGACATATGCGATGTTTACTGTGAAATCGCCACGACGGTGAACGAATTCCTTGGTACCATCCAGCGGGTCGACGATGATAAATGTGTCGGCCTTGGAGCTGTGCGATGCGGCCTGCTCTTCGGTGACAAGCGTCACCTCAGGAAATTCCGCACGGATCCCTGCCGAAATGATCGCGTCGGCGGCCTCGTCGGCGGCGGTTACTGGGCTGTCGTCTGACTTGGTTTTTACTTCGAAATCGTCGGAATTATAGATTTCCATGATCTTGTCCCCTGCCTCTAGGGCCAAGCGACGAAAGACGAGCGTTAAATGCGCAAAATCCAAAAGTATCTCCTGATATTGTGTATTCTTGTGTTTCTGTGTTGTCCCCTTAATATCTCATGGTAAGGGAACAGCAAGAATTCCTTGCTATACTTTGCATTTCCCGCACAACCAAGGCAGGGCATTTCGGATGTTTCAGGTCCAAACACACAAACAGGGCGGTTTATATTCGGCCTTTACGCTGCTGGAGTTGATCTATCACGCGACGGTGCGTGAGGTTCGCAAGACACATGGCAATGCGATCATCGGCCTGTTGCTGAACATGATGCAAACGGTCGTCTTGGTTTTGGTGTTTTACCTTATGTTCTCGGTTCTTGGGCTGCGGGGGACGGCGGTGCGCGGTGACTTCCTACTGTATATCATGTCAGGAATCTTTCTGTTTCTCACGCACACCAAGGCAATGGGCGCGGTTGTTGGCTCTGCGGGCCCTACATCGCCGATGATGCTTCATGCCCCCATGAATACGATTGTCGCGATTGCGTCTTCGGCTCTTTCGTCGCTGTATATTCAGGTTCTGTCGATGACGGTTGTGCTGTTCTTGTATCACACGGCCTTCACACCCGTTGTCATCAACCAGCCCGTGGGTGCCTTTGCGATGCTTCTGCTTTCGTGGGCGACGGGCGTTGCGGTTGGAATGGTGTTTCTGGCCCTCAAGCCATGGTTCCCTGGCTTTGTGGCTCTGGCCTCTACGATTTATGCGCGGGCGAATATGATTGCTTCGGGCAAAATGTTCCTCGCTAAGACACTACCGGGGTGGATGCTCTCGATGTTCGACTGGAACCCGTTGTTCCACACAATTGACCAAGCGCGCGGGTTTGTCTTTATCAACTACGTCGCCACCGTTAGCTCAATCAGCTATCCTGTAAAGGTTACGATTGCCCTCACGATGATCGGCCTGATGGGCGAATTTTATACCCGTCGGCACGCTTCTCTGAGCTGGAGCGCAGGCAGGTAAGATTTCGCCGTTTGCCCCCTTGGGAAACTAATCCTACAACTTTATTGATTTTTTTGCCCATGCACGTGTTTTGACTCAGCTTTTGAGCCCAAAAACACGCAAACATTGCCCCGAACCGCTTGCAGGTAAGAAGGGCCATCCTTATATACGCCAAGAAGCATGATCAGGGGCAACTCTGGTTATTAAAACGGATCGGAGCCGAGATGCCTAGCATGGGTCCGCGCTCTGTAACATCGCCTAAGAAAAGGGGTACTTATATTATGGCTAAAGTCATTGGCATTGACCTTGGAACTACAAACTCTTGCGTTGCCATCATGGATGGTTCCGCGCCGCGCGTTATCGAAAACGCAGAAGGTGCACGTACAACACCTTCGATCGTGGCCTTCACTGACGACGAGCGTCTGGTGGGACAGCCCGCTAAACGCCAAGCAGTTACAAACCCTGAAAACACAATCTTTGGTGTAAAACGCCTTATTGGTCGTCGCGCAGACGACAAGCATTTGGCCAAAGACAAAGCGAACCTGCCCTTCGACGTGATCGACGGCGGCAATGGTGACGCGTGGGTAAAAGTACACGGCGACAAATTCTCGCCGAGCCAAATTTCCGCTTTCATCCTCCAAAAAATGAAAGAAACCGCTGAGTCCTATCTTGGCGAAGAAGTAACACAGGCTGTTATCACAGTTCCTGCGTACTTTAACGACGCACAGCGCCAAGCAACAAAAGATGCTGGTAAAATCGCTGGCCTCGAAGTTCTTCGGATCATCAACGAGCCAACCGCTGCGGCGCTGGCCTATGGTCTCGACAAGAAAGAAACACAGACAATCGCTGTTTATGACCTTGGTGGTGGTACATTCGACGTAACCATCCTCGAGATCGACGATGGCCTGTTCGAAGTTAAATCCACCAACGGCGACACGTTCCTCGGTGGTGAAGACTTTGACATGCGCATCGTGAGCTACCTTGCTGAGGAGTTCAAAAAAGAGAACGGCGTTGACCTCACCAAAGACAAAATGGCGCTTCAACGTCTGAAAGAAGCTGCGGAGAAAGCGAAAATCGAGCTTTCCTCCTCAACTCAGACTGAAATCAACCAGCCGTTCATCTCGATGGATCCAAAAGGTGGCCAGCCGCTTCACCTCGTGCTCAAACTGACACGTGCGAAGCTTGAAAGCCTTGTTGGTGATCTTATCAAATCTTCGCTCAAGCCATGTAAAGATGCGCTTAAGGACGCTGGTCTTACAACAAGCGACGTGGACGAAATCGTTCTCGTCGGTGGTATGACACGTATGCCAAAAGTGATCGAAGAAGTTTCCAAATTCTTCGGCAAAGAGCCAAACAAAGGTGTTAACCCAGACGAAGTTGTGGCCATGGGTGCTGCTATTCAGGCGGGTGTTCTTCAGGGCGACGTCAAAGACGTTGTTCTCTTGGACGTGACACCCCTGTCGCTTGGTATCGAGACACTTGGTGGTGTGTTCACACGTTTGATCGACCGCAACACAACAATCCCGACCAAGAAGTCGCAAATCTTCTCGACTGCTGAGGATAACCAAAACGCTGTGACGTTGCGGGTATTCCAAGGCGAGCGCGAAATGGCCGCTGACAACAAAATCCTTGGCCAGTTCAACCTCGAGAACATCCCGCCGGCACCGCGCGGAATGCCACAGATCGAAGTGACCTTTGACATCGATGCCAACGGTATCGTTGAAGTTGGCGCCAAAGACAAAGGCACCGGCAAAGAGCAAAAGATCACGATCCAGGCTTCTGGTGGTTTGTCCGATGAAGATATCGAAGCAATGGTCAAAGACGCCGAAGATAACGCGGACGCCGACAAAGAGCGCAAAGAGCTTATCGAAGCCAAGAACCAAGCAGAGAGCTTGATTCACAGCACCGAGAAAGCCCTCGAAGAGCACAAAGACAAAGTCGATCCGACAACTGTCGAAGCGATCGAATTGGCGATCTCTGCGCTTCAGGACAACCTCGAGACCGAGGATGCTTCCAAGATCAAAGCCGGCATTCAGAATGTAACTGAAGCGTCGATGAAACTTGGCGAAGCGATCTACAAAGCGTCTCAGGAAGAAGCTTCCGACGAACCTTCGGGTGTCGACGAAACTGCGAAATCGCATGATGACGACATCGTGGATGCCGACTTCGAAGATTTGGACGACGACAAACGCTCCTAATAAGGCTCTCGCCTTAGAGAGACCGGCTCGATACGTGTCGGGCCGGTCTTTGCGTTCCCAAAAAGGGGTATACGATGTCTAAACGAGACTACTACGATATTCTTGGCGTCGCCAAAGGGGCCTCGGCGGACGAGATCAAAAAAGGTTTTCGCAAGAAAGCCAAAGAGCTTCACCCAGACAGCAACCGCGACAATCCAGACGCAGAAGCGCAGTTCAAAGAAGCAAACGAAGCCTACGACGTACTCAAAGACGCCGACAAGAAAGCAGCCTATGACCGGTATGGTCACGCGGCATTCGAAGGCGGAATGGGCGGAGGTGGCGGACGTCATCCTGGCCACGGTCACGGCAACGGCGATTTTGCCTCTGCGTTCTCTGATGTATTTGATGACCTGTTCGGCGACTTCATGGGGGGCCGCGGTGGCGGTGGTCCAAGAAGCCGCGCGCAACGTGGTTCCGACCTGCGCTATAGCCTGCGCGTAACTCTCGAAGAGGCTTTCCAAGGGCTGCAGAAAACGATCACTGTGCCGACTTCGGTAAGCTGCGATACGTGCTCTGGCACGGGTGCAGAGAGTGGTGCTGAGCCTGTAACCTGCCCGACCTGTTCGGGCATGGGTAAGGTGCGCGCGCAGCAGGGCTTCTTTACTGTCGAACGCACTTGTCCGACCTGTTCAGGTGCTGGTCAGCTCATCAAGAACCCTTGCGCAGATTGCCAAGGCGCGGGTCGTGTCGAAAAGAACCGCTCGCTTGCCGTGAACATCCCTGCGGGTGTTGAAACTGGCAACCGTATTCGTCTCTCAGGTGAGGGCGAAGCCGGTCTGCGCGGCGGACCTGCGGGCGATCTCTACATCTTTATCGAGGTAGAAGATCACGCGCTGTTCGAACGCGAGGGTGCGAACCTTCACTGCCGTATTCCGGTGAGCATGGTTTCTGCTTCGCTTGGTGGCGACATTGAAGTTCCAACAATCGACGGTGGCCGAAGCCGCGTGAAGATCCCGTCAGGCAGCCAATCCGGCCGTCAGATGCGACTTCGCGGCAAGGGTATGCCAGCGGTTCGCGGCGGTGCGCATGGCGATATGTTCATCGAGCTTGCGGTTGAAACACCCGTGAACCTGACAAGCCGTCAGAAAGAGCTTCTTCGAGAGTTTGGCGACATCCAAGCCAACAACAATCCCGAAGAAAGCAGCTTCTTTTCCAAGGTGAAAACCTTCTGGGACGGAATGAAAAGTTAACTCAAGTTAACTAAATTTTTAGGGAATCGTTTCAGGCTATTTTTATGAGCCTGAAACGATTCTTTTCCGAAAAACCAATGCCCATGTTCGATACCGACGTGGACGAAGTACGCCTTCCAGAGGCTACGCACAAGCGGAGTGGCTCGTCATACTACCGCTCTAATCAACCCCAACAGCCAAGTTATATTCGCGACCACCGAAAGCGCCTACGGGAACGTTTCCTTAAGGGCGGCGCGACGGCAATTCCCGATTACGAAATGCTGGAGCTTGTTTTGTTTCGCGCTATTCCGCGCAAGGATGTAAAGCCCCTCGCCCGTTTGCTTTTGGAAACCTTTGGCGATTTCAACGGCGTGATCTCTGCCCCTCGCGAGCGCCTTCTACCCATTCGCGGTGTCGGTGAGGCCGTGATGTGCGAGCTCAAGATCGTCGAAGCTGCGGCCCAACGGCTTGCTCGTAGTCGCGTGATGCAAAAGCATGTGATTTCAGGCTGGGACGCGATCGTCGATTATTGCCACACCACGATGGCCCACCGAGAGACAGAGCAATTCCGCATCCTTTTTCTCGATCGCAAAAACGTGCTGATTGCGGATGAGGAACAAGCGCGCGGTACCGTCGATCATGTCCCCGTATATCCGCGCGAAGTGGTCAAACGCGCGCTCGAACTGAACGCCTCCGCCTTTATTCTGGTTCACAATCACCCTTCGGGAGATCCGTCCCCCTCGCAGGCCGACATCACCGTTACGGCGCAAATCAACGATGCCGCGCAGGCGCTTGGGATCACATTGCACGATCATCTGATTGTGGGAAAATCACACGAGCTTAGTTTTCGAGCGGAGGGGTATCTCTAGCGTATTCTGGCAACTCTGGCGGCAGAACCGGCCCCAGCCACGCCTCAACGCGTCGGTTTACTTTGCTTCCCCAAGCGGTTTCATCACAGGCCATCGGCATGGCCTCTCCGTAACCCTTCGATTCAACGCCCATACGGGCGGGATCAAATAGCGTCGCCTCCGCGAGTACTGCTGCCTCCACAGCTTCGGCGCGACGCAGCGCGATTTTGCGATTTGCGGCCGCACTGCCATCCCCATCGCTAAATCCGACGAACGTCAGCTTACGATCGCCGAAAAGCCCCGCCTCAAGCACTTCAGCGAGCCTCGCGACATTGGCCTGTGACTGGGCATCCATCCGCGAGGAACCTGCCTCGAACCTGAATGTCGTGGTCAATCGCTGACCATCGCGCAGTTCTGCGACCATAGATTGGACATCCTCAAGCGATGTTTCTTCTCCCGCACGCAGGATCGCGTTCGCCAAGCGCTCACCTTGTGCAGAGACCGGAATTTCGTGTGGAACCTGATTAACAAAGCCCAGATCGGCCACGACTTGCGCGGCATTTGGCGTACTCAAAAAGGCGAAAAACTCGCGTACCACTTTGGGGAAACGTCGGCTTGGAACATACATAAACAGGGGAGCCGTGAGCGGGTAATCCTCCGCCTTCACTGCTTCATGCGTGGCGCGAAACGGAAAACCACACCCGCCAAGCAAGGACATCGCAGTAACATTGCTTCCGTTTGAAAGGCTCGTCAGACCGATAGCGAATGGATCCCGCGCGACCGCATCGGCCAGACTGGCGTCTTGTAAATGGCGCGTCGCAGCATCCGAGAGCTTGTCCCCCTCCTCCAATATTTCGAGCGTCGCGCGTTGCAAAAGGCCCGAACCGTCCTCGCGCAAATGCACTTCAATCGGGGCGTCTATGCCGCCGATATCCTGCCAATTCACAATCTCGCCACTCAATACTTGTGCCAACTGCGAGAGTGAAATCGCGGTTACGGGATTGGTTTTGGCGACAACTGGAACGACCCCATCCAGACCCAAAATCCGCGTATTCTGAATACGATTGAGGCGTCCAATACCATTCTCGAGCGCGAGCGCACGTTCTTCTTCGTTGGCTTCGCGCAGTGAAAGCGCGATGTCCGCCTCTTCGGCCAAGAATTTTTCGAGGCCGAAATCCGAGCTCCCCAACTCAAACCGTATACGCGCTACATCGTTTTCGGCCTGTGCCAATACCAGCGTAAAATCAGTATCCGACAGCGACTCGCGGGCCATTGAATAACCGTGCTTGCTTGCAAATCGTTCCCAAAGCGCGGGGAGCAACTCGGCACCGATGCTCTCGGCACCGGAGAAGGTTATCTCGGCGACGTAACCCTCAAGACTTGGACACGCCGGCCCTGTGCAATAGACGCCGGAACCATCCAGCGTAAGCACGCCATAATCCGTTCGGACGCGGTAAAACTCTCCGTCGTAACTTTCCAGCTCACCCGAAAGCGTCACCCCTCCATCCAAAGACGAAAGCGTTACGTCCTGACCATGCGCCAAGAGTGGAGTGAATACAAAAAGTGCGGCGCACACCGCCGCACGAAGGATGCTCATGATACGTTTCCGAAATCTCGTTTAGTTCAGAGCGATCTTTAAATCTCGAAGCAAGTTATTCAACACCAAAACGTCACCAACCGCGTCACAATTCGGCATTTTCAAACGCAGATCAACGGTTTCGATCCCTGTCGTGGATTTCGGCTGAAGGGTCTGCGCGGCAACTTCGCGGCCACAGTTATCCTGTGTAATCTCCGCCTTTACCACAAGACGGACGGCACCCTCGCGTTTAATTGTGCCAGACGGGAAGCTATAAACTTCCGCACGCTTAGCATTCGGTGCACCAACATCATCAATCCGCGTCATGAAACCGCCAAGTGCGCCTGTGGCAAAATCAACAGTGCGCGGGGCATTATTCCAAATATGACCCGCCTGCCCGTAGTCCGCTCCAAACTCTAGCGCGTGCATTTCGAGGCCTGTGTCCCCTTCCCATTGCAGCGCAACCCGATCATAAAGCGCGAACTCTTCGACCTCTACGGATGTCTTGATGACCTGCTCGTCCTCAAGCTTCGCAGTAAAATCAGAGGTCTGCGCCATAGCGGGAACGATCATTTGTGCAATTCCAACGCCAGACGTGAGCCCGGAAACGACCAGCCCATTGTGGGACAACTCAAATATCTGGTTTGGGGAACAGCTTGCGGTTAACTCAATTGCAACCATCGCTGCGGCCTGTGGGGTTGCTTCCATTTCCAACTTACAGGGCACGCCATAGGCGCTGTACTTAACCACGTTTTGCGTAGGGCTGGGGGAGAGCGTGTCCTGCATTCTTTGTTTGGTCGAAGGAATCGCGTTCGCCTGTAACAGAGTCAGCGTCGCAGCAGGTGGTTGGGGCATATCCTGCGCCGCATCGGCGGAGGTGTTTTGAACAGAGGTAACATCAACGAGTGTCGGCTCTGCCACTTCATTTTGCGCAAAAATGGGCGCATCGCCGTCACGGTTTTGCGCATAGTATCCGATTGCAAAGGCCGCAAAGAAGCTTGCGAGCGCGTAAACATAATTACTTTTTTGTCGCACAGGATTCTCCAAAATTGGATATCGAAGCAATTAGCAGTCAAAAAAGCGGCTAAATTGCGGCCTGTTCACGGTCATAATCAGAAGAACCGCCCAGCCCAAGGCCAAGCGGTTCAAATCTAATGATAATTTCTGAGCGCTGCTTAGATTTTACCGTGGCAATGCTTGAATTTTTCGCCTGATCCGCATGGGCATTGGTCGTTGCGCGACGGGTTTCCCCATGTTGCGGGATCATTTTCATCGAATCCCTCTACGGCATTTCCAGCGGCAGGCTGAGTCGCCTGTTGTGCGGCGAGCATTGCTTTTTGCTGCGCGATGAGTTGCTCCATCTGCGCACGTTGCGCGGCCTCTACCTCTTCGCGGGAAGGAAGGCGAGCGAGTTGTTCTGTCACGTCTTCGCGGAGCGTTTCGAGCAGAATCTCAAAGAGCTGGAAACTCTCGTTTTTGTATTCGCTCAATGGATCGCGCTGTGCGTAACCACGGAAACCGACAACAGAGCGCAAGTGCTCAAGCGTAAGAAGGTGCTCGCGCCATTTGGTGTCGATTGTGCGTAGCAGCACCTGCTTCTCGATACCGCGAAGATCGTCAGGGCCAAAGTCCGCTGCCTTTGCCGCCATCAACTTGTCCGACGCTTCGTACAAACGTTCACGGATGTCGCCATCATCAACGCCTTCTTCAGCAGCCCACTCAACGACGGGTGCGTCCACGCCAAGTTTCTCTTTAACGGCCTCTTGAAGCCCCTGCGTGTCCCATTGCTCGGCGTATGATTTCGCGGGCATATGCGCATCTACAAGGTCATCGGCGACCTGATGGCGCATGTCCTGCACAACTTCCGAGAGGTCTTGTGACTCCATGATTTCGCGGCGCTGCGAGAAGATCGCCTTGCGCTGGTCATTCATCACATCGTCAAATTTCAAGAGTTGCTTGCGTTGATCAAAGTTCCGGCCTTCAACTTTGGCCTGTGCTTTCTCAAGCGATTTATTGACCCAAGGGTGAATAATGGCTTCGCCCTCTTTCATGCCAAGGCTCGAAAGAACTTTGTCCAGACGCTCGGAACCGAAAATCCGCATCAGATCGTCTTCGAGTGACAAGAAGAACGCCGAGCGCCCCGGATCACCCTGACGGCCTGAACGTCCGCGAAGCTGGTTATCAATGCGACGGCTTTCGTGGCGTTCAGTTGCCAGAACGAACAGACCGCCAGCCTCTTTTACTTTTTCTTTCTCGGCCGCGATTTCGGCAAGGATCGCATCTTTGTCGGCATTCGGGTTCTCGGCAAGAGCCTGCTCCAGACGCAATTCTGCGTTACCGCCAAGCTGAATATCGGTACCACGGCCCGCCATGTTCGTCGCGATCGTAACGGCACCCAATCGGCCCGCATCGGCTACGATTTGGGCTTCTTGCTCGTGCTGGCGCGCGTTCAGAACGTTGTGCTTTACGCCCGCTTTTTCCAACAGTCCTGAGAGGAACTCGGATTTCTCAATCGATGTGGTCCCGACAAGAATTGGCGTACCTTTGGCGTGGGCTTCTTGGATTTCCTCAACCACGCCGTTGAATTTCTCTTTGGCGGTGCGGAAAACCTGATCATGCTCATCAACACGGGCAATCGGGCGGTTCGTGGGTACTTCTACAACGCCGAGGTTATAGATCTCAGAGAACTCATCTGCTTCTGTGAGCGCCGTACCCGTCATGCCCGCCAGCTTTTCGTAGAGGCGGAAATAGTTCTGGAACGTCACCGAAGCGTGGGTAACGTTTTCAGGTTTGATCTCGACGCCTTCCTTGGCCTCAATTGCCTGATGCAAGCCATCCGACAAACGGCGGCCGGCCATCATGCGGCCTGTGAACTCGTCAATCAGCATCACTTCGCCATCGCGCATGATATAGTCTTTGTCGCGAATAAAGAGCGTGTGCGCCTTCAGCGCTTGGTTCACGTGGTGAACGACGGTCGTGCTCTCTGGGTCATAGAGAGTTTGATCCTCAGGAAGGATTTCATTCTTGTGAAGTAGCTCCTCAACGAAATCATTCCCTTCTTCGGTAAAGGTCACGTTGCGGGTTTTCTCGTCGATAGTGTAGTGCTCTTCGGTCAGCAGCGGAATGAGCTTATCAATGGTTATGTAAAGCTCGCTACGGTCCTGCGCGGGGCCGGAAATAATCAATGGTGTTCGCGCTTCGTCAATCAGGATCGAGTCGACCTCGTCCACAATCGCGTAATGGTGCGAACGTTGAACGAGTTGGCTGAGCTCTGAACGCATGTTGTCGCGCAGGTAGTCGAACGCCAACTCATTGTTCGTCGCGTAGGTAATGTCGCAGTTATACGCGTGCTTTTTCTCTTCTTCGGGTTGCTGCGGGTAAATCACACCGGTGGTCATACCCAACGCGCTGTACACCTGACTCATCCACTCTGCGTCACGCTTCGCGAGATAGTCGTTCACGGTCACAACATGCACGCCCTTGCCTGTCAGCGCATTCAAATACGCCGCGAAGGTCGCCATGAGGGTCTTGCCCTCACCTGTTTTCATCTCCGCGATGTTGCCTCGGTGCAGGAAGATACCCGCGATCAACTGTGTGTCGAACGCCCGCAGCCCCAGCGCGCGGCGCGCGGCCTCGCGAACGTTGGCGAATGCCTCTGGCAAGAGATCATCAAGCTTCTCGCCTTTTTTGGCGCGCTCGGAAAGTTCGAGAGTTTTGTCCTTGATGCCCTCATCACTCAAGGCCTCGAAGGTCGGTTCAAGATCATTGATCTTTGTGACAAGGGGGCGGGTCGCTTTGACCAAACGATCATTCGGTGTGCCAAAAACTTTCTTGGCGATTGTTCCGATACCCAGCATATTTTCTCCGCTTGCACTCTTCTGTTGATGGTTCCCTTGAACCATGACTTGCTCACCCTTAGATGCGGGCTTATCAAGGGCCAATAATTTGGCACTGAATAGCAAGGCACTTTGGCGATGTAAGCGTCCGTATGGACACTGTCAATGTTAGGGGCCTCAATGAACAAATCTAAGGGTGAATTGATGTTAAAACGCACTAAATTCGGTATTCTCGCGGCTTTCCTCGCAACGACAGGCGTCGCAGTTGCCCAAGACTCCACAACGGGCTGGGATACCGTAATTGCCACCGTCAACGGTGAGGACATCACCGCAGGACAAATGATCATCGCCCGCGAAAACCTGCCACAGCAGTATCAAGCGCTTGAAGATGGCATGTTGTACGACGGTATTCTGGAGAACCTCATTCAACAGATCCTGCTTGTGCAATCGGTTTCCGATGACCTGACCGAGCGTCAGACTGCCACACTTGAGCACCAGAAGCGTACTTTCCTCGCGGGCGTTACCGTTGAAGAAATCCTCTCGGAGCCAATCTCCGACGAAGCACTTGGGGCGCTCTACCAAGAAGAATTCGTAAACGCCGAGTCCGAAACAGAGTATAGCGCAGCGCATATTTTGGTTGAGACCGAAGAAGAAGCACAAGAAATCGCCAAGCTTCTTGAAGAAGGTGCAGAGTTCGCAGAACTGGCCAAAGAAAAGTCCACCGGCCCTTCTGGTCCCAACGGCGGGAACCTTGGTTGGTTCGGCGCTGGCGCGATGGTCGCCCCCTTTGAGGAAGCTGTCGTAGCACTTGAGGATGGCGCCTACTCTGACCCTGTTCAAACACAGTTCGGCTGGCATCTGATCCACCGCATCGAGAGCCGCATCAAAGAAACACCTTCCTTCGAAGAAGTGCGCCCACAACTTGTGGCACAGCTTTCACAGAAAGCACTTGAGGAAGAGATCGTAGCCCTGACAGACAAGGCCGAGATCACCAAATCCGAAGAAGGCGCGATTGATCCTTCCTTCCTCAGCGACCCAGCACTCGTCGGAGAATAAGATGAAAACCTCCCCCCTTGCTCCTAAAGGTGGCTTTCCCAAGCTGCCACTCGTGGATGGCGTTACCTTTGCTGCGGTTGCGGCAGGCGTTCGATATCAAGGACGCGATGACGTGATGCTTGCACATCTCTGTGCCGGAACGGCGATTGCGGGCGTGTTTACGCGCTCTGCAACTCGCGCTGCGCCGGTTCTGGATTGCGAAGCAAAGCTGGGGGGAGACACCACACAAGAGGCCGCGTTTGTCGTAAACTCTGGCAACGCCAACGCCTTTACGGGCGGGCGCGGCATTGAGGCGGTAAACGCGGTTACCTCGGGCGTGTCAGAAGTTCTGAACATTCCCCAAGATCGTATTTTCACCGCGTCGACGGGCGTTATCGGCGAACCACTTAAGGCCGAGCGGATTACGTCCAAGCTTTCCGAGCTAAAGGCCGCACTTGCACCAGACGCTACCGAGCGCGCCGCCAAGGCCATCATGACAACCGACACCTTCCCCAAGGGGGCGTCAGCAGTTGTGGACGGCATAACCATCACAGGGTTCGCAAAGGGCTCTGGTATGATCGCGCCGGATATGGCGACGATGCTGGTGTATATCTTTACCGACGCCAAAATCGCACAGCCGCGCCTTCAGGCGATACTATCGCGCCTGACCGACAAGACGTTTAACTGTATCACCGTGGATAGCGACACCTCGACCAGCGACACCTTGTTGCTCGCTGCGACTGGCAAAGGCCCCGAAGTAAAGGACGAAGCCGCATTCGAGGCCGCCCTCGGTAAAGTCATGCTCGATCTGGCGCATCAGGTCGTTCGCGACGGCGAAGGAGCCACCAAGTTCGTCGAAATAGCGCTCACAGGCGCAAAGGACGACAAGGACGCGCATCGTGCCGCGATGGCGATAGCCAACTCACCGCTCGTCAAAACCGCTGTAGCAGGCGAAGACCCGAACTGGGGCCGTATCGTGATGGCCGTGGGCAAGTCTGGTGCACAGGCCGATCGTGATCGTTTGTCGATTTCGTTTGGCGACATTCTGGTTGCCGAGAACGGTTGGGTCTCGCCCAGCTATACCGAAGAAGCGGGTGCAGGCTATATGAAGGCCGACGAGCTTAAGATCTCGGTTGATCTGGGAATTGGCGAGGGCAGCGCCACGGTATGGACCTGTGATCTGACGCATGGGTATATCGAAATCAACGCGGACTATCGTTCATGAAGACCGTGCTTGTGTCGGCCGTTGCGCTGATTGATGTCGATAGCCGTGTGCTCATTGCGCAGCGCCCCGAGGGGAAATCCATGGCGGGACTGTGGGAGTTCCCCGGCGGTAAAGTCGAAGCAGGCGAGACTCCCGAAGCGGCGCTTATCCGAGAGCTTCACGAGGAACTCGGTATTGAGACATGGCAAAGCTGCCTAGCGCCCCTCACCTTCGCGAGCCACACATATGAGAGTTTTCACCTCCTGATGTCGCTGTTTGCCTGCCGAAAATGGAAAGGCGCGCCACAGCCGCAAGAGGGGCAGACGCTGAAATGGGTGCGTGCGAACGAGCTGAGGAATTATCCGATGCCCCCCGCCGACGTACCGCTTATTCCAATCCTGCGGGACTGGCTCTAACAAAAAAGGCCGATCATTTCTGATCGGCCTTTTCTATTTGGTTTTGAACAATTTAGCTCAATGTGCGCTCAACTGTTTCGCGCTCAAAGATCTCGATCACGTCATCAGGACGGATATCTTCGTAAGCCTCAAAGGCCATACCGCATTCCTGACCGGACTGAACCTCTTTGACTTCGTCTTTGAAGCGCTTGAGTGTTTTCAGAGTACCTTCGTGGATCACAACGTTGTCACGAAGCAGACGCACACCCGCAGAGCGGCGCGCAACACCTTCGGTCACGATACAACCTGCTACGCGGCCAACACCTGTAACCTTGAACACTTCTTTGATCGAGGCATAACCGATGAACTTCTCGCGGATCTCCGCAGACAGAAGGCCAGAGGCCGCTGCTTTCACATCATCCACAAGATCGTAGATCACCGAGTAGTAACGGATCTCAACGCCCTTCTGGTTCGCAGCATTCCGCGCAGGTGCGTTGGCACGTACGTTAAAGCCGATGACAGGCGCGCTAGACGCCTCTGCAAGGCTCACATCGGACTCTGTAATCGCACCCACACCAGAGTGAAGGACGCGAACGCGAACCTCATCGTTGCCGATTTTCTCCATTGCTTGAACAATCGCCTCGGCAGAGCCTTGAACGTCTGTTTTCACAAGGATCGGAAGCTCGGATACGTTTTCGTCATCCTTGGCTTTGGCCATCAACTGCTCAAGAGTTGTCGCCGCACCAAGCGCCGCGCGTTTCTCTTTGGCAGCGTGCGCACGGTAATCCGCGATCTCACGTGCTTGGGCTTCGGTTTCGACGACGTTAAGAACGTCGCCAGCTTCTGGAGTACCGTTAAGGCCCAGAACCTCACAAGGAACCGAAGGACCAGCCGATTTGATGCGTCCGCCTTTGTCGTCCACAAGGGCACGCACGCGTCCCCACTGTTCGCCAACAACAAAGATGTCACCCTGATTCAACGTACCGTTCTGAACCAGAACAGTCGCAACAGGACCACGACCAACGTCAAGCTGGGCCTCGATCACAGCACCAGAAGCAGCGCGATCGGGGTTTGCTTTAAGGTCAAGAAGTTCCGCTTGGAGCGCGATTGCTTCAAGCAGTTCGTCAAGGCCCGTGCCGTTAATTGCCGAAACTTCAACATCCTGCACTTCACCGGACATTTTCTCGACGATCACTTCTTGCTGAAGAAGGTCAACGCGAACTTTGTCTGGGTCTGCTTCGGGACGGTCGATTTTGTTGATCGCAACAATCATCGGAACGCCCGCCGCTTTGGCGTGGTGGATCGCTTCAATGGTTTGCGGCATAACTGCGTCATCCGCAGCCACAACCAGAACAACAATGTCCGTCACCTGCGCACCACGTGCACGCATCGATGTAAACGCTGCGTGGCCCGGTGTATCGAGGAACGTGAGCAATGCCCCGTTATCCGCTTTCACCTGATAGGCGCCGATGTGCTGTGTAATACCGCCAGCTTCGCCAGAAACCACTTTGGACTTACGGATCGCATCGAGAAGCGATGTCTTACCGTGGTCAACGTGGCCCATAACTGTGATGACCGGAGGACGGGAAACGAGATCTTTTTCGTTGTCGTCAACCTGTGCGATTACGTCCTCAACATCCGAGTCCGAAACGCGCACGATATTGTGGCCGAATTCATCAATGATGAGTTCCGCAGTATCCGCATCAATGGTTTGGTTCTGCGTCACCATCATGCCCATTTTCATGAGCGCTTTAACGACTTCGCCTACGCGCTCGGCCATACGGTTCGCAAGCTCGGAAACGACGATCGCCTCTGGAACCTGCACGTCGCGAACAACCTTTTCGCGCTCGACCTGACCACCCATCGCTTTTTGACGCGCGCGCTCTTGCTTGCGCTTCATCGAAGCCATGGAACGCTGACGTCCGCCTTCACCACCGCGCAATGCTTGGTTGAGGGTCAACTTACCGGAACGACGCTTGTCATCACCCGACTTGTTGCCAGGACGCTCGTTGCGTGAATCGCGGTCGTTTTTGCGTGGCGCAGAAGAAGGACGCCCAGGGCCGCGGCTGCTTGGCTCGCTTGCTGGCGATGCAGCAGGCTCAGCGGCAGCAGCACGAGGCGCGGCCTTCTCAGCAACCTTGGCGCTCTCGGCGCGTTCTTTGGCGATCTCTGCTTCCTTGCGGGCGCGCTCTTCTTCGGCGGCCTTTGCTTTGGCGCGCTCTTCACGTTCGCGCTCCTCGGCTTCTTTGGCGTCGATCTCGGCGCGGCGGCGTGCACGCTCTTCTGCGCGCGCCTTCTCTTCTGCTTCACGCTTGGCTGCGTCTTCTGCTTCGCGTGCTTTCGCAAGCTTCAGAGCCGCCAAACGACGCTCCATTTCCGCATCCGAAATGCCAGCGGGGCGTCTGGAGGGATCTCCAACCGCCGCACTACTTACATTTGCCTTGCCCGCACCCGGCTTGGGTACGACAACGCGCTTGCGTTTCGTCTCCACAACAACGTTTTTCGTGCGCCCGTGGCTAAAGCTTTGCTTTACGTTGCCAGGGCGTCCTGCGCCGCCGCGAATTCCCAATGTTTTTTTGCCGTCACTATCGCTCATGTGGTCTTCGTACCCTTCTCGGTGGATGATCCACCGCCATTTGCGCGCACGCCTTTAAGACGTTTGGCTTCCTCTACCGCACTTTCGGTGAGTCCACCAGTCGCTAGCGCGCCATGTATCACAATTTCCCGCCCAAAAGCCAAACCCAATTCCGATGCAGTCAATACATCGATATATAAGTCCGGATTTTGCGGGGGGCGGAGCTTGGATTTTCCACGCTCTGACCCATCTGTCGCCTGAATCAAGACCTTTGCTCTTTCGGTCTCAAGCCAGCCTTTAACCTTTTCGTATCCTGTCACCGCCTGCCCGGCCTTCCGGGCGAGCGATATAAAATTCACCAGACGCCGAACAAGAGCGGCCTCGGTATCGTCCAATAGGGTCTCTGGCACATTAACCGCCTGCTTGGCGCCGCGCGCAAAGAGACCCTTTTTCATTGCCAACTGCAAAGCCTTGCGATCGGCGGTCACCCACATTCCGCGACCCGGTAGTTTCCCCGCAATATCGGAGAAAACTGTGTTATCCGGCCCAACTACGAAGCGGATCATACCCGATTTGGGTTGAACGTTTCCCGTAGCGATACATCGCCGTTCGGGATTTTCCCGTTCATTTTTTCGTCCGCCACGCGACATCTGGGTTTCCCGAAGCCCTTAAGCCTCGGCCTCCTCTTCAGCTACTTCTTCTTCGTCATTGCTCTCGAGTTCAGCAGGATCAACCCAACCAAGCGTGATACGCGCGGTCATGACCAAGTTCTGAGCTTCTTCGAGCGATACATCGAAGGGTTCAAGAACGCCTTCGTCCTTCTTGCGCTCGCCATTCTCGGTTGTCCAACCGCCAGCAAGCTCCCAATCCGCGCAGGTGGCAAAATCTTCGAGCGTTTTTACGCCGTCTTGTGCCAATGCAAGAATCATTTGGGGTGTCAGGCCGTCAAATTCAACCAACGAATCCACAACACCAAGCTTGCGCGCATCTTCGAGGGCTTTTTTGTTGGCCGCTTCCAGATACTCACGTGCACGTGCTTGAAGCTCGCTTGCTGTGTCTTCGTCAACACCGTCGATCACGGTCAATTCGTCAACTTCGACATATGCAACCTCTTCGAGGTTCGTGAAGCCTTCGGAAACCAAGAGCTGGGCAAAGAACTCGTCCAGATCAAGCGCCTCCATAAAGAGACCTGTACGTGCCGCGAATTCTTTCTGACGGCGCTCGGATTCTTCGGCCTCTGTGAGGATGTCGATGTCCAAACCAGTAAGCTGGCTCGCAAGGCGTACGTTCTGTCCGCGACGACCAATCGCCAAGGAAAGCTGCTCGTCAGGAACAACAACTTCAATGCGCTCAGCTTCTTCGTCGAGAACAACTTTAGAAACTTCAGCAGGCTGTAGCGCGTTCACAAGGAACGTCGGCGCATCGTCATTCCAAGGAATGATGTCGATTTTCTCGCCCTGAAGTTCGTTCACAACGGCCTGTACACGGCTACCGCGCATACCAACACAGGCACCAACTGGATCAATGGAACCGTCATAAGAAATAACGGCGATCTTGGCGCGCGAACCCGGGTCACGGGCAACGGCTTTGATCTCGATGATGCCGTCATAGATTTCTGGCACTTCCATCTTGAACAGCTCGGCCATGAACTGGGGATCCGTACGGCTCAGGAAGATTTGCGGGCCACGTGTTTCGCGGCGCACATCTTTGATATAGCAGCGGATACGGTCATTCGGGCGATAGCTCTCGCGGCCGATTTTCTCGTTGCGGCGCAGGATGCCTTCGCCACGACCGACGTCAACAATGACGTTGCCGTATTCTTCGCGCTTAACCACACCATTGATGATGGTACCCGCACGGTCTTGGAATTCTTCGAATTGGCGATCACGCTCTGCTTCGCGAACCTTCTGAAGGATCACTTGCTTGGCGGATTGCGCGGCGATACGGCCCATTTCAACGGGCGGCACTTCGTCGATAATCTCGGCACCAACTTCGGGGTTCTCAAGATAATCGCGGGCCTGCGCAACTGTCAGTTCGGCTTGGTGGTTCTCAACGGCGTCGTCCTCAACCACGGTACGAACGCGCGTAAACTTGGACCGGCCAGTTTTACGATCAATATGAACACGGATGTCCATTTCGGCCCCATAGCGGGACTTCGCCGCACGTGCCAAAGACTCTTCAAGCGCCTGAACAACCAGTTCGGGATCGATCATCTTCTCGCGTGCTACCGCTTCCGCAGTTTGCAAAAGCTCAAGCTGGTTGGCTGAAGTAATTGCCATGTTATTGCTCCTTGGAAACGTCAGTTTCAGTTTCAATCTCGTCAAAATCGTCTTCGTTCACGATGCCAGCCGCTTTGCGTTGCTTGAGCATCTCCTTGATCAACTCGTCGGTCAGAACAAGCTTGGCCTCTGCCAGCCAGTCAAACTTAAGGCCAATCGTGCCCTCGGTGACCGTAATCAACACTTCGTCATCGGTGGTCCCTGCCAGCACACCCTTAAAGCGGCGACGGCCGTCGATGGCCTCTGCCACTTCAAGCTTGGCTTCATATCCGTGCCAAAGGTCGAAATCCTTCATGCGGGTCAAAGGACGGTCAATTCCGGGGCTAGACACTTCAAGTGCATAGTTCCCTTCAATCGGATCCTCAACGTCCAGTATCGCCGAAACCTCGGTAGATACTTTCGCACAATCATCCACTTCCATACTGCCATCTGGCTTTTGCGCCATGATTTGCAGCGCTTTCTCTTCGCCACCCATCAGACGTACACGCACAAGCTCATAGCCCAAGTCTTCAACGACGGGCTGAACCAGATTGGCGAGACGGCGATCAATCGCGGAGCTTGCAACAAGATCAGACAAAGATGACTCCTAGATATAAACACAAAAAAACGGGCTGCGCGGCCCGTTGTGAAGTTCGGTGGGCGTTGGGAGTGGACCCCAGCGCGCCGCTGTTGAGAGGGGATATACGCAGGTTTGCCTGAGTCTGCAAGGGGTACATTGCAAACCCAAGAAAACCTAGGGGCTATGCCGGCTTTCGCGCGGCGATAAACACGGCGGCATCGCGGCGTGGTTGCCAGACATCTTCGAACACAAAGCCCGCCTCGGTGATAACCTGCTCAAGCTCGTCTCTGGTGAAGTTTTGAACCGGCGGCATGATCCCGATCTTTGAACCCGCCTGCACGAAGTACTTGAAAACGCCGCCCATATCCCGAACGCAAGCCGTGCTCGAAATGAACATCCCACCTGGTTTGAGCATAGAGTATACATTCGCCGTCACTTCACGATAGTCGGGCAGCAAATGAAGAATGCTCATGGCAAGAACCATATCAATAGAGTTGGGCGCGCGCTTCACTTCTTTAACTGGCTGACAGGTAAAAAGCATGTTCTGAAGTTTAGAATCCTCTAACTTTTGCTGGGCGAATCCCAGCATCTTGTTCGAGAAATCGACTCCTTCATAGGATTTCACATAAGGCGCGTGAATAATCGCTGTCGAACCGGTACCACAACCAAGCTCAAGCACATCCATATCCGGCCGAAAATACGACCGGGTCTTGTCTAGTTTGGTTTGATAGCTTTGCTCATCTGCAATCGCGGACTTGGCGTAATTTTTCGCCATAAGATTCCAAAAACCAGCGCCAGCCGCCATACTCATACTCCTGCTTTAATACTCTTTAACAAATACAACTTTAATATTCGGTTACTCGGTATCTCGTTATGTACTCTATACGCCCAGCGCCACCTTTTGTGGTGCGAGACGCTTCATTATGCCCGTCAATGAGCGTGTAATTTCTGGTTCAGACATTGCATGACCAGCCATAGCGATCATCATAAGTTCACATTTTGGCAATTTAGCGGCAATTCGTTGTGCAGATTCAGGTGGACACACCATATCTTGACGGCCCTGAACAATCGACACGCCGATATGCCCGATCTTATAGAGATCACGCTCAATCTGACCGTCGACCTCAAGGAAACCTTTGTTGGTAAAATAGTGGTTCTCAAGCCGCGAGAACGCCCGCGCATAATTCGCAGGCGGAACTCCCGATGGGCCATTCGAACGCACCGAAGCCAAGGCATTTTCCCATGCGGCCCACGCTTGTGCGAATTTGGTCTGAACGGCAAGGTCATCGCCAAATAACCGTCGATGATAAGCGGCAATCATATCGTGACGCTCGTCCTCTGGTACAATGCGTTCAAATTCATCCCAAACCTCGGGATAAAAGCGCGCCGCCCCTCCGCCGTAAAACCAGTCAAGCTCACGCTGGGTCGAGAGGAACACCCCCCGCAAAACCAGATACGCCGCACTTTCAGGATGGGATTGGGCATAAAGCAACGCCAGCGTTGCGCCCCAACTTCCGCCAAAAACGATCCAACGCGAAATTCCCAGTTCGGTTCTGATGTGCTCGATATCACTAACCAGATCCCAAGTGGTGTTATTCTCGATGCTGGCGAAAGGTCGCGAACGCCCACAGCCGCGCTGATCGAACAGAATGATCCGATAGACAGAAGGATCAAAAAACCGCCGCATCATCGGAGAGCACCCGCCCCCCGGTCCACCATGAAGAACAACAACAGGTACCCCAACTGGGTTGCCGCATTGCTCGACATAGATGCTATGACCGCCCCCAACGTCCATCATTTGGCGATGGAAGGGTTCGATCGGCGCAAAGAGATAGTCAGATGCGCTGTTTTGGCCTGAGATTCTATCCATAGTATGACTATATAGTTGCAGTTAGCACGTTGCACATGGCAAATCGCACGAAAATTCGGAGAGACCTATGGAAACTGGCACGAATACCATCGACCCAAGCGAAGTCGCAAAGTTTGAGGCTATGGCCGCCGAATGGTGGGATCCGAACGGCAAATTCAAACCGCTTCATATGCTCAACCCCTGCCGTCTGGATTATATCACCAGCCAGATCGCGGCGGAATATGATCGTGACCTTACCAAAGATCGCCCTTTCGAGGGGCTAAGCATCCTTGATATCGGGTGCGGTGGCGGCCTGTTGTCAGAGCCAATGGCGCGTTTGGGCGCGAATGTTGTGGGTGCGGATGCCGCCGCTGGCAATATTCCTGTTGCTCAAATTCACGCAGAGTCCCAAGGGCTTGAGATTGACTATCGCAACACCACCGCAGAAGCGATTGCCGAAGCGGGTGAGCGGTTTGACGTTATCCTCAATATGGAAGTTGTCGAGCATGTCGCAGACCCGCAAGGATTCCTGACCGCGTGCCAGACCCTACTTAAGCCAAACGGATTGATGCTTTGTTCAACAATCAACCGCAATCCCAAGAGCTTTATGATGGCGATTGTCGGTGCGGAGCATGTAATGCGCTGGCTGCCTAAGGGAACGCATGAATACAACAACTTCATCACTCCGGACGAGCTTTATGGCCTAATTGAAGGCGCGGGGCTTAAGCCCGTTGATCGCAAAGGGTTCGTGTTTAATCCGCTGCTTTGGTCTTGGTCGCTCTCGGACAAGGATCTTTCGGTCAACTATGTGACCGCGAGCGTTAAACCAGCTTAAGGCTCTTCGCTCAAACGCACCCGCAATTCGCGCAGGATCGGAAGAACTGCGCGAACTTTATCTACGCCCAGCTCCGATACCAGAACCGCCACTGACGGGGAAATCGCCGTGAGTGCCGCTTCGCAGGCCCGTTTTCCAGAAGGGCTTATCGCCACGAATTTGCGCCGCGCATCGTCCCAGTCGGGACGAATATGCACATGACCCGCTGCCTCTAGCTTACTAAGCGTGTTACTCATCGCGCCGCGCGTTACGGAAAACGAACGTGCCAATTGCGCCGGCGAGCGCTCGCCGTTCACATGCGACAGGTGATTGAGCACCGTAAAATGTGAAAGCTCCATACCCTTGGGCAAAACCTTGGAGAGCCGACTCCGCGCGAGCTGATCGGTCATAAAAATTTCGCTAAAGAGCGATATAGCCAAGGAATTATTCTGATCGGTCATATCGTTATTTAAACGCTCGGTCATTATTTAGCGAGGGTATTTTGCGCCGCGCTGTGTCAACTTCGTTAAGGTCAATATCTACAAGGGTCACACCAGCATCCGTCCCCGCATCCACAAGAACCTCTCCCCACGGGGACACAACAAGCGAATGCCCATAGGTCTTGCGTTGCGAGCCATCCGATTGCGCGTGATCACCACATTGCGCAGGAGCAATTACAAAACATCCCGTTTCGATCGCGCGCGCCCTTAGCAATACGTGCCAATGCGCAGCACCCGAAACCGATGAGAATGCTGCGGGTTGTGTGATGATTTTGGCGCCCGCTTTTGCCAACCCACGATGCAACTGTGGAAAACGAACATCATAACAGATCGCCATACCAACCCCGCCAAACGACGTTTCGGCAACGACAAGTTCCTCTCCCGGTTTGTAACCTGCGCTCTCTTTGTATGTTTCGGTGGGCGATATCTCGACATCGAACATGTGGATTTTGTCGTAACGCGCCGCGATATCACCCTTCGGATCAATCAGGAACGAACGGTTCGCGAACCTCTCTTCATTGGGGATTTTTATTCCAATCGAGCCAATCAAAATCCAAACACCCGCCCGCCGCGCCTCTTGGCGAAGGGCCGCAAGGGTTATGTCCTCATCCTCGGTTTGAAGGACGGCATTCTGGTGCGCGCGCGAGTTGGAAACACAGTTCGTGACCTCGGGCGTCAGAATAAACTCCGCTCCCTCCGCCACCGCCTCGCGGACCTGTGCAACCGTCTTCGGCAAGTTCGCCTTAGGTGTGTCGCTGGAGTTTAACTGACAGAGAGCAACCCGCATCTATCCCGCCAACAAAGCGTCAAGTTTGCCACGCTCTTCAAGCGCATAGAGATCATCACAACCGCCAACATGCGTATCGCCGATGAAAATTTGTGGCACTGTACGGCCACCTTTGGCGCGCTGCATCATCTCTTGGCGCTTGGTCGGATCACGCGAAACGTCGAATTCAACGAAGGTCACAGCCTTACTTGAAAGCAGGCGTTTTGCTGCGTGACAGAACCCGCAAGTTTGGGTGGTATAAAGCTCTACGGTTTGCATATTATTCCCCTATCTGAGCGAACTATAAGGTCAGATAGTCATCATGTGCAACGCGCGCTAGTGTTATTACATTTACGTCGCAGGCACGTGATGAAAAACACGCCTCGGCCGCTGAATTTAGTGTCGCTCCGGTGGTCAGCACATCATCCACAAGCAAGACTGGCCTATCCTCAAGCAGGTGCCTCCGCTTGGGGTGAACAGCAATCGCTCCCGAAACCGTAGCAGAACGCTGTTGTGGACCTAGCCCGTCAAGGCTTCGTGTCTTGCGAACACGCCGCAATAGGTCGGGACAATGCTCAAGCCCCAAGACCTTAGCCACCTGCGCCGAAAGCAAGGCCGATTGATTATAGCGACGTTTCAGAAACCGTGACCAATGCAGGGGAACGGGCGCAACGATGGTGTCGTCCTCTACCAGCTCCTCAGCAGCACGCGCCATCCATCGGCCCGCAGGGATCGCATATTCTTGGCGATCACCATGCTTGAAACCCAGCACAATATTGCGGGCGTTGTCCTCGTAGAGAAATGCCGCGCGGCCCCTGCCCCATACGGGGGGATATTTGCGGCATGCGTCACATCGCACATCCTGCGCATCATCTTCGCCCAGCAATGGCGCACCGCAACAATCGCAAACTGTTCCACTTATGAAGGGCGTATCGCGCCAACATGCCCCGCACAGCGCCCCAGAAGCGTCGACGCGATCACCGCAGGTTATGCATTGCGTTGGGTAGATCAACCTCAGAGCACTTTGCATTCTGTCAAAACCTTTCTAAATTGCCCCCAACAAAGGAAGCCAAATGACCAACCAACCTCCCAAACTTACCGACACAGAGGCGCTTGCGTTTCATCGCGCGCGTATCCGTGGCACGGATGCCCTGTTCCTTCAGCAAGAGGCCGCTGACGAGATTGAGGAGAGACTGAACGAGGTTAATAGAACGTTTACAAATCCCGCGATCGTCACGGCATTTCCGCAAATCTGGGAAAAAATACTGCCCAACGCCAAGATTGTTCCTGATCAGGAGCTTCTGAGTCTTGAGGTTGATAGCCATGATCTGGTGATTCATGCCATGGGGCTGCATTGGGCAAACGATCTGGTCGGACAGTTGGTACAGTGCCGTCGCGCATTGCGGGCGGATGGGCTGTTTATCGGCGCGATGTTTGGCGGGCAAACGCTGTCCGAATTACGCACCGTTTGGGCCGAAGTAGAGACGAAACTTACCGGCGGGCTTTCTCCGCGCGTGGCACCCATGGCCGAAATTCGCGAGCTTGGCGCGCTGCTTCAACGGGCTGGGTTTGCACTTCCTGTTGCAGATAGCGTTACCAAAAAAGTGACCTATCGTGATGCACAACATCTTATGCGCGACCTGCGCGAAATGGGCGAAACCAACGCCCTCGCCCAAAGATTAAAGAGACCCGTATCGCGCACTGTCCTAGCTGCGGTTAACGACACCTATGCACAGCACTTCACGGCTGAATCAGGCCGGATTAGAGCCACATTCGAGCTTGTATTCCTGACTGGATGGGCGCCTGACGAAAGCCAACAAAAACCCCTCCGGCCTGGATCGGCACAAGCGCGACTTGCTGATGCGCTCAACACCACCGAGCTTAAACTCCCCGAGAAAACCCCGAAATCCTAAGACAATTACGCCCGATTGATTGACGCACACCCCCGAAAGCGACAATCCTTGGCTGAGCCACAAGAAAGTAATCGTATGAAGCCAGCAGATCACCCAAAAATCCCGTCGCGCAAAATCGGCGTTCTTATTGCGAACCTCGGGACGCCCGACAATTATGATTACTGGTCAATGCGCCGCTATCTGTCGGAGTTCCTTTCGGACAAGCGCGTCATTGATTACCCTGCGTGGAAATGGCAACCGATCCTTCAAGCGTTCGTCCTGACCAAACGGCCGTTCTCGTCTGGTGCTGCATACAAGAGTATCTGGAACCACGAAGAAGGCGAAAGCCCCTTGATGACGATCACCAAGAAACAAACCAGCGCCCTTAGCGAGAGTCTGCATGGTATGTTTGGCGATCAGGTGATGGTGGATTTCTGTATGCGTTATGGCAATCCGTCGACGCAATCCAAAGTGGACGCGATGATCGAGGCGGGATGCGACAAAATCCTGTTCTTCCCGCTCTATCCGCAATACGCGGGTGCCACAACTGCAACGGCGAATGATGCGTTCTTTGCGGCTCTGGCCAAACCAGCTTGGCAACCTGCCACGCGCACCGTACCCGCCTACTTTGATCACCCGAAGTATATCGAAGCACTCGCAGGCTCCATCAAGAATGCTTATGCAAAGATTGAAAACGAGCCGGATATCTTGCTGCTTTCATATCACGGTATGCCCGAACGGTATCTTATGCAGGGTGACCCGTACCACTGCCAGTGCCAGAAAACGACGCGACTTGTGACAGAGGCGCTTGGCTGGAAGCGTGACCGTATCCTAACGACGTTCCAATCGAAGTTTGGCCCCGAAGAATGGCTAAAACCTTACACCGTTGAGGAAGTCGCGCGTCAGGCCCAAGCGGGCAACAAGAACCTCGCAATCGCGGCACCTGCGTTCTCGGCGGACTGCATTGAGACACTTGAGGAAATCAACGAAGAGATAAAAGAGGCCTTCGAAGAAGCGGGCGGCGAAAACTTCACGTATATTCCCTGCCTCAATGACGACGCCCCCCACATCGAAGCGCTCGCGGAAATCGTGCGCGAGAACCTTGCCGGATGGGTGCGCTAATCTTTTCGAACGAGAAGCACGACCCCTGCTGGGTCCGATGTCCAATGGGCTTGAACGCCATCTAGGGGTTCAAGTTCATCACGCTTGGGGCTTTCGAGGTGCTCAAGTGCGGCCGCGGGATCGTCGGAAAACAACTCAAGCCAAACATCTACCTGACTCTGCTTTTCCACCCGATCCAGCCAAAGCGTCATTTCGCCAAAGGCAAACCCTACGCTTTCCGATGTTTCATTGGTAACAGCCAGTCCAACGCGATCCCGATAGTACTCAACGGTTTCCGCCCATTTATAGAGCGGAACCTTGATCGCAATATTTCGTCCCGGCTTGAGTTCCATAGTTCCTCCAAGTCCCGACGGTTAATGTGCTCTCAGATTAGATGAGCAATACCTGCGTTCCGTTCTTGGCGAGGCCAAACAGCACGGCGATATGTTCGTTATAGAGACCAATACAGCCATTGGACGACCTGCGACCGATCTTGCGCGTGTCTTGAGTGCCGTGAATACGGTAATACGTCCACGACAAATACAGCGCATGCGTGCCCATCGGATTATCAGGGCCCGGACCGATAAAATCTGGCCATTCGGGATTGCGGCGCTTCATGGATGGTGTCGGCGCCCAGCTTGGCCCCTCTACTTTGCGAATTACCGAAGTACGGCCCAAACGGGTCAACTCGTCCGACATCGGAACAGAAGTCGGGTAAAGCTTATAAATGGAGCGATCCTCAGACCAATAATGAAGCGCGCGTGACTTGGTATCGACCAAAATGGCGCCATTACGTGTATTGGAAAAATACGGGCGCCAATCAAGCGAACGAAAACTGGAAATATTGTGTTTTACAACACTGTCGATCTCTGGTTCGACTTGGATCTGAGCAAGTGCTGGGGTCGCAAGTCCACCGGCGAATGCGGCGGTCGTACCTATAAAACTACGTCGGCTAAAATTACCCTTCTTAGAAATAGACATAAATCGACTCACTTTTTTTGCAACAGGACCTATAATATGGCTCTAAGGTCGCAGTCGCAATTCAAACAATCGTCAAAACGCGGATTCTTCTGAACACTATTTGAAACCAAGACACCTTGTTGCTAAAGAAATTAGATACGTATTTAGGAAGAGCGTTATGAAAAAGTTATTACTTCTCGCGGCTGTATCCCTATCTCTTGCGGCATGTGAGCCACCTGCACCTCGTATCGGTCCAGACGGAAAACCGCTTCCTGTTGCGTATAAAATCCCGAACGAGGGCAAAGTCCAATTCCGCATGCTGGATTCTACCAACGTGCTGCGCGCATCCGCAGGGGTTGGCCCCCTACAGCTGGACGCTGACCTGAATGCTGCCGCCGCAACCCATTCGCGCGATATGGCTGTTCAGAACCGCCCGTGGCACTTTGGATCAGATGGCTCCTCTCCATTGGATCGCGTTGCCCGCACGGGATATAACGGCGTCCTTGCTGGTGAAAACATCTCGGAAACCTACGAAACCGAGCTACAAACCCTATCCGCATGGATGAGTGAGCCGGATACACGCCGCGTTATTCTGGACCCAGCGGCGCGCGATATGGGCTTTGCTTGGTTTCAGGAAAAGAGCGGCAAGATCTGGTGGACGATGGTTACTGGCCGTCCACGTTATGACTATTCAACGCTTAACGTTGCCTCAAACTAGTGGCGCATCGCCAAGGATGCGCCCCCGTTTGATTTACGGATAAACCGAGATGATCGTGTTGAGTTTTACCATACGGTAGATATCGATCATTTCCTTGTTCGAAACCGCAATACAGCCCCATGTCCAATCCGTTCCGCGGAAGCTCTTGTTCTTGCTTTCGCCGTGGATGAAAATATCTCCACCAGGTTCCTGACCCAAGGCTTTTGCCTCGGCGACATCCGACGCATTCGGATAGCTCATCCCGATTGATAGATAATAGTCGCTGTTTGGATTACGACGATCGATTCGATAATGCCCCTCAGGCGTTTTGCCATCGCCCTTAACTTTCTTATCTCCCTCAGGCGCAAACCCGAGATCAATATTATAGCTTTTGAGGATTTTTCCGTTATGCAGAAGGAACATTTTGCGCGCGTCTTTGTAGACCGCGATCCGCGTTACTTCTGGACCTGTGTATGGCTTCATGCCGCTCGAACAGCCTGCCACTATCAGGGTTATCGCACCCAAGAGTGCAAAGATTAATGCCCGCATTTTTACTGCCTATTTATTAGCTGTTTTTTTTAGCCTTTTATTGGCAGATACAGGAAATCCAGAAAAAAGCAATCCATCGAATTCATCACGGCATTGTGAATTTCGCGGCCACTTCGACATGCGGTGACCAGCGGAATTGGTCCACAACTTGCACCCAATCTATGACGTAACCGGCATCAACCAATACGCGTGCGTCCCGTGCAAAAGTCACTGGATTACATGAAACCATCGCGATCCGTTTAACGCCGCATTTCGCGATTTCGGCGATCTGTGCTTCGGCACCTGCGCGCGGCGGGTCGATGACAATCGCGTCGAATCCTTTGAACTCATCCGGCAAGAGAGGACGGCGAAAGAGGTCTCTTGCTTCGGTCGAAACATGCTTGAGGCCGGTACTAAATCGCCAGCCGTGATCGAGCGCTTTGAGCATTTCTTTCTCGCCCTCAACCGCATGAACCTCTGCGTGCTCGGCAACCGGAAGCGAAAATGTTCCGCATCCCGCGAACAGGTCGACGACCTTTTTGGCGCCGCTCACCGCATCTAAAACTGCCGAAACTAATGCTTTTTCGCCCTGAGGTGTTGCCTGAAGGAATGTTCCACCCGGAGGGTTCACGCGCGCACTTCCGAACACCTGAACCGGTGCGCTTATCTCGCAAACGACGCTGTCTTCCCACGTCAGACGTGCCAACTCATGCTTGTTGGCGATCTGCGCAAGCTCCACGCGGGCTGGCTCATCAAGGGGCTTTCCACCCTTCACCAACACGTCAACGCCGCCCAAGGACTGGGTCACAAGAAAGCTCAACTCTGCCTTCCGAGAGGCACCCGCAATCGTCAGTTCAATCAACGCCGGCACGATCTCTTTGAGCGCCGGATCAAGAAGCTGACAGTTCGGAACCTCAATCAGCGTACCCGTTCCGCGTGTGTGAAAGCCGATCATCGCGCCATTTTTGGTACGCTTTCCCGCCAGACCAGCGCGCCGTCGTGACCCCGCCGGAGATGTGTGAATAGGCCGAAATTCCGCGTTCAGCCCCTGTCCGTCCAATGCCGTTTTCACGACACCCTGTTTCCATTCTGCAACAAATTCATCCGATGCGTGCATCAAGCTACAGCCACCGCAGGCCTTGTAGTGGCTGCAAATCGGCTTCACCCGCTCAACCGACGGAATCAGGATTCTTGGAGCGGACATCTTGCCGTCCACGACCTCGCCTTCGACCTCTTCACCGGGAAGGGTAAGGGGAACGAATATCGGACCTTCTGCTATTCCATCGCCCAAATGCCCAAGGCGCTCAATCGTGACCTTCACTCTACGGCCTCCTCAATACCAATGAACCCGCCGGATTGCCGATCCCAGAATTGCGCGTACAACCCTTTTTGGTCGAGCAAATCCGAATGCGTTCCTTGCTCGACTATGCGGCCATGTTCAAGCACAATTATGCGATCCATCTGGGCAATTGTCGAAAGCCTGTGCGCAATCGCAAGGACGGTCTTGCCTTCCATGACGTTTTCAAGCGCGGTTTGGATTGCGGCTTCTACCTCGGAATCGAGCGCACTTGTGGCCTCGTCCAGCACCAAAATCGGCGCGTCTTTCAGGATGGCCCGCGCGAGGGCGATCCGCTGACGTTGCCCGCCAGAGAGCTTCACGCCGCGCTCGCCCAAGAATGCCTGATACCCTGCGCGCCCCATGTAATCCTCAAGATCAAGGATGAAGTCATGCGCTTCGGCTCGTTGCGCTGCGTTCTCGACATCCTCGACACCTGCGTTCGGTTGCCCGTACTGGATGTTATCCAAGGCCGAACGATTAAACATCGCGGTTTCCTGTGTAACCATCCCGATTTGTCGGCGCAGGCTTTCTTGGGTCACCTTGGAAATATCCTGACCATCAATCATCACACGCCCTTTTTCGGGATCATAAAGCCGCAAGAGAAGTGACACGAGTGTCGATTTCCCCGCGCCAGAGGCCCCGACAATCCCGAGCTTCTCGCCCGCTCGGATTTTTAGATCGGTATCAATAAGCCCACCCGATCCGCCACCATAGGCAAAGGTCACATTCTCAAAGGTGATCTCACCATTCGGCACTGCAAGCACCGACGCATCCGGCGCATCCACCAACGCTGGGCGAACCGTCAGCGTATGCATTCCGTCCTCAATCTCACCCACATGCGAGAAAACACCCATCAGCGTGAATGAAACCCAGCCCGTCATCTGTGAAAACCGAATAGCGAGCGATCCCGTCGTCGCGATATCGCCAGCTGTCGCGCTGCCTTGCGACCAGAACCAGAGCGTTGCCCCAACCAAGAGCACGGGCAAAATCCCAGCGATGATCATCAGGCCATAACGGAACTGCGCAGACAGATACCCGAACTCTGATGCGCGATCACGGAATGTCTCCATCGCACCAATCGCGGCACGGTCTTCATGATCCGTATGCGCGAACAGTTTGACGGTCTTGATGTTCGTAATCGTATCAACAAGCTGCCCCGTCACCCCCGTCCGAGCACCCGCGCGCGCCTTGGCACGCACACGCACGCGCGGAAGGAAATAGCGCAGGAAGAACCCGTACATCACAAGCCAAGCAGCAAAAATCAGTGTGATGCGGTAATCCACATTTGTGATGATCACGGCGGCGCCGATGATCGACGTTGCCGCAAATACCAAGGTATTCAGTGTCTCGACAACGATCTCGGTGATGGAACCGGATGTCTGCATCTGTTTTTGCGAAATTCGGCCCGCGAAATCATTGTCAAAGAACGTCACCGTTTGGCCGAGCGTCCACCTGTTTAGTCGCGTTAGAACCTGTGTAAACACGCCAGGCGCGATAACCACGGACTGCATAAGCGCTGAAAGCCCAAGCAAAATAGGGCGCAGAATGATCAGGAAACCAAACGCCAGCAGCAACAGCCCTGAGTTCCCCGAAAAGAATTGCGCGGGGTCACCTGCAACGGCGGCATCAATAACCATCCCAAGGAAAAGCGCGGTCGAAACTTCGGTAATTCCTGCAAGCGAGGACAGGCCTGTTCCGATGCCCAGCGCCTTGTAGCTTCCCTTCAGGCACCACTGCATGAACTTCCAGAGCGTCGTGGGTGGCGCTTGGGATACATGGGCGAAGGGGTCAATCAATTGTTCGAGTTTCTGCTTCATCCCATCACCTATGGCCTTAACTATTCCCAAGCACCCGTCGCAAGAGCGCCTGCTTGTCTAAAATAAAATCTGACGAAACCCAGTCCGCTTCCAATTTCGCCAGAGTTTTCCCAAGCGCGGGGCCGGTAATATTCGGCATCAAATCCGCTGCCTTAACGGGGAAAACCTGATCCGCGGCGTGCCGAGCACGCACAAGAGCTTCTTGTTGCACATTGGTTTCAAATAGAGCGCCACGCAATAGCAATATATCCACTGCTAGCTCGGCTCCATATCGATAGCCAAGCTCCGCCGCACCACGCGCAGAACCGATTTCGTCCCGAAGGATCGTAAGCGCCTTGGTATCAGCTTTGCTTAGACGCAGAGCTTGCTCAACGTCCTCACCACCCAAAACTGCAAGCCGCCGAAGTGCGCTGCTCGCGACACCGATTTCCTGCTCCAGATGCACAAGAACCGGAAGGTATTTTGCGTCCGAACCCGCAATCAACGCGCCTAGAACGCCAGATTGAGCCATCGCAGAAACGGCCGGCGCAGGATCATAAGCCGCCAAGAGCTTCAACATCTCAGCGCCGATGCGCTCTTTGGCGAGCGTTTCTATCCCATCGAGATTTGCCGCACAAGCCGTGAGCCCCTCTGCGTCAATCCCGCCGTTAGGGTCGCCATACCACGCATAAAAGCGAAAAAAGCGCAGGATGCGAAGGTAGTCTTCTTTGATACGGCGATCGGCATCTTCAATGAACCGAACACGACGCGCTGTTATGTCCTGAAGCCCGCCTAATGGGTCCACAACCGTTCCGTCCGCCTCGGCGTAAAGTGCGTTGATTGTGAAGTCCCGACGCCGCGCGTCCTCGGATATTTCCTTTGAGAACGACACGACCGCACGGCGACCATCCGTCTCTACATCTTTGCGAAAGGTCGTTACTTCAAACGGTTTTCCATCAACAACCAAGGTAATTGTGCCGTGTGCAAGCCCAGTCGCCACGGCGCGAATACTCGCGGTTTTCGCAAGCTCAAGAACCTTTGTCGGCGTGGCATCCGTAGCGATATCAATATCATTGATCGGCGCCCCCAAGAGCGCATTGCGCACACAGCCACCCACAAAGAGCGCCTTATGCCCAGCGCCCTTTAGCATCGAAAACACCGCCTGTGCACCGGCTTCTGTTACCCAATCTCCGTCAGCCCGCATTCTTGAGCCCTTCTGCCATTCGGCGCAGAATTCGGGCAGTCGCACCCCAAATATAATACGGGCCGAACGGAACGACATAATAGTGCCGCTCAACGCCGCGCCAGAAACGCGATTGCACCTGATACTGTGAAATATCCATCACATGCGCAAAGGGCACGCGGAATACCTCTGCGACCTCACCTTCCTCTGGCACGGGTTCAAAGCTATCACTTACCAAAGCGAGGACCGGAGAAACCATGAAACCCGTTACAGTTTCATGCGCGGGAATTCTGCCTAGAACCTCTACATCACCCGCCATAAGGCCGATCTCTTCGTTAGCTTCGCGAAGGGCTGTGTGTTCCAGTGACGCATCCCCTTGGTCACGTTTTCCACCTGGAAATGATATCTGGCCGGGGTGATGTTTTAGATGAGACGCCCGCTTTGTCAGAATAAGCTGCGGACCCGTGGGCAAGTCTACAACCGGAACAAGGACAGCCGCCTCTCGCAGCGGGCGATCCTCGGGAAGTACCACATTTTCGTTTAAATCAAAGTCAGAGGAGCCGCCCCGAGAGGCGGCTTCCAATATTCGATTTAGCGACTCTCTAGGCACTATCCTCACCTGAGTTATTAACGGCATCGCGCCCGACCGTTGACGGATCGAGCACATAATGCGCGCCGCAGAACTGACAATCCGCAGTGATCGTTCCCTCGTCGGTTGTCATATGCTCCAAGTCTTTTGGAGAATAGATCGAGAGGCTATTGGCGACGCGCTCAGGAGAGCAGGTACACCCAAATTCAACGGGCTGTGGATCATATACACGCGGCTGTTCTTCGTGGAACAATCGCACCAATAGTTCGGTTGGCGCAACGGTCGGTCCGATCAGTTCTAGCTGCTCCACGGAATCAAGCAAGATGTTCGCGCGGCTCCAGTTTTCCTCATCGTCACCTTCCAACAAATCAGAAGGCGCCAACAAGCCGTCATCGCTCTCTGCCTCATCCTTTTTCGCAAAGGGGCTGGCCTTGGGCATATGTTGAAGCATCATCCCGCCGGCACGCCAGCCTTCTTTCCCACCTTTTTCGGTCGAGCGACCAAAGGTGAGCTGGAAGCGCGTCGGAAGCTGCTCGGACTGAGCAAAATAGGTCTCTGCACATTCTGAAAGGGAATTGCCCGCGATTGGGGTGATCCCCTGATACGGTTTCATTCCCGAACCTTGATCGATCAGGATCGCAAAATATCCTTGGCCGATCTGATCAAATCCCGCGCCGTTTGGCTCGATCCGCTCTTCGTCATAGCTGGCATAGGCACGAACGCGCCCTGGCTCGCCCTCTTTGGACGGTCCATAGTAATCCGTTGCGATCAATCGCGCAGCGCCGCTCCCGCGTACTTGTAGCGAAAGTTTCCACTTCAAGCTGATGGTTTGACCAATCAGAGCCGTAAGCAAAGTCATCTCCGCCACAAGCGCTTCAATCGCTGGCGGGTAGTCATGCTGCTCCAACACCGAGTTCAGAACACCGTCCAAACGGGCAATCCGACCGCGAATGTCGGCTCGGTCTAATTGAAATGGGAGGACCGTGTCGTCCCAAGCGATTTTATTTCCAAGAGTCATGAGGTTTCCTTACGCACATTGCGTTGGCTTACCGCGACTATATAAGGGGTACAAGTAACAGTCCAAGGGGTGAATAATGATAAGAAGGTTTGGCGAACCCCCAATTCGCGGTAAATCCTATGTTCTGCGGCCTGGTTCGTACGGGATTTTAGCAAGGGATAACAAGCTCCTTGTGACCATGCAGTCCAAGCCCTACGTGGAGTTTCAGCTCCCCGGGGGTGGAATTGATCCCGGTGAGAACGCCATCGCCGCGCTGCACCGAGAAGTCCGCGAGGAAACCGGCTGGAAGATTGGCGCACCAAGGTTTTTAGGAAGCTGTCGACGGTTTGTTTTCATGCCAGAGTATGAAATCTGGGCCGAAAAGCTTTGCCATATTTATACGGCGCGCCCTGTCGTTAAGCTTAGCGAGCCAACAGAGCCTTTCCACACCGCGCATTGGATGAATGCAGAGCAAGCGCTGGCGCTTTTGGGGAATGAGGGCGATCAATACTTCGTGGACAAGTTCTGCTTCTGATTATTTTGAGGCCACAAACTCGACCATAGCCGCAGAAATATCGTCAGGGAACTCTTGTTCGCCTGCGTACTCTTGCAGATCCCATACCAGCGCCTCCATCATCGCAGAGCCTTTCAGTCCCCTATTTCGCTTCAGTATTTTTCCCAGCCCCTCCTCGTCCAGAAGCTCGTCTCTAAGGTTGGGGCACTCGGTTATTCCGTCGGAAACGATAATCAACCGATCGCCCGCGCCAAGCGTCGACTGACATTCCTCGTATTTTGCATCCTCAAACAATCCCACCGGAAGCCCACCATTGCCGATATACTCAATCGCCCCATTAGCGCGCTGAATGACGGGGTGCGGATGGCCAGCTTGGGTCAGCCTGATCTCGCCAGTTCGTAGGTCACAGCTTGCCAGAATGAGAGTGAAGTAGTTCTCTGTATCCATCTCTTCAAGGCAAAGCCGATTTAAATGCTCCGCCGCCTCAGCGGGAGAACGCGCAATGTATTCGCCCTGTTCAGATTGTTTCAGGGCAACGTTTTGCTTGGGAGATGCGCCCGATAGATAACCCGCCAGTCGGGCGGTCATTAACGCTGACGTAATGCCGTGCCCCGAGACATCAATCGCAAAAAGTCCGACCTGTGTATCATTGATCGGAAACATACCCACAAGATCGCCACCAACGTGGCCCGATGGCCGCAGCAAGAGGGAAACCTGCGCCCCGTCAAAGGATCTAAACCGCTCCTTCACGAGAGATTGCTGAAGCTTCTTTGCCTCAACAAGGTCGCGGTCCAGATTATTATAGAGTTCTGAGATTTCTTCGAGAGTGCGCGAGACAAGTTCGTTCTTTTCAATCAACTCCCGCTCCATCCGCAGGATGCGGTCGGCGGCCATGATTCGCGCCCTAAGCTCGTTTGACGCGACAGGTTTGGTCAGGAAATCATCCGCGCCAACCTCAAGCCCATGAGCAATTTCTTCCTTCGCGCTCTTGGATGTCAGCAGGATAAAATAGCCATACTGGTCCCGTTCCATTTGACGAAAATGACGGCAAAACTCCACACCGCTCATGCCTGGCATCATCCAGTCGCTCAGGATCAGATCAACCTTGTTACTCTTGACCGATTCAATTGCCTGCTCGCCAGACTCAGCCTCTAGAACACCGTACCCCCACCGCGCGAGCATCTTGGACAAAAGACGCCTCTGAGCGCGGCTATCATCGACCACGAGTATGCGTTTAATGGCGCCCATTTCCGGCTCCATTATCAGTCGTTCTTCCAACACTCTTTGCACACTCGTAGACACTATTCAGACAGCTCCTCGGATACTGTTTCTGGTATTGTCCACAAACACTTAACATCCGGTGAAGGTGAAAATTCTATATAGTTATCGTTTGTTAAGACTCCATCGCTAGCAATATCGAAGTCGGAACATCACAAGAGGCCAAAGGTAAACATGATCGACTGGGATCGCGTAAATGAACTTCGAGAAGAAGTCGGCGCAGAAGATTTTCTGGAGGTTGCCGAGCTCTTTCTGGAAGAAGTTGATGAGCTAATCAGACGGCTGGCCGCAAATCCCGACCCTGCGGAACTAGAGGAAAACATGCATTTTCTAAAGGGAAGCGCGCTTAATCTCGGCTTTGCACAGATGGCGCAGGCCTGTCAGCAGGGAGAGCGCGCGGCGGCCGTGGGCCAACTCGATGCAAGAGGGTTGAACGAGTTACTCGCGATCTATGAGCAGTCCAAGAGCACCTTTGCCGCGCAGGAAAATATCAAGCTTTAAACAAGGAACTCAGACAGCGTTTGGTCGGAGGTAATATCGCGATAAGCGAAGCCTGCGTCCTCAAGTTTGCCAAACAGTTCCGTAAAATTCTCGGCATTTTGCGTTTCAATACCGATCAAAACAGTACCGAAGTTACGGGCAGACTTCTTGAGGTACTCAAACCGCGCGATGTCATCGTCTGGGCCGAGCATCGACAGAAAACCCTTCAACGCGCCGGGGCGTTGCGGAAGCCTGAGAATGAAATACTTCTTGAGTCCAAGATATCGCTGCGCACGCTCTTTGACTTCGGGAAGCCGCTCAAAATCAAAATTCCCGCCAGAGGTAACGCAAACGACTGTTTTGCCACGGATTTCAGATTTCACATCCCCCAACGCGTCCACAGAAAGCGCGCCAGCAGGCTCAAGAACCACACCCTCGACGTTCAACATCTCAAGGATCGTGGTGCATATCCGATCCTCTGGGCACGCAAAAATCTTATCTGGCGCAACATCCGAAAGCGCCGAAAAATTGAGCTCGCCTATCCGCGCGACGGAAGCGCCGTCCACGAAGTTATCAACCTCATTAAGCGTCACTGGAGCACCATTTTTGACAGCCGCAGCCAAGCTGCGCGCGCCGGTTGGCTCTACGTAGCGCAAGTCCGTTTCGGGCGCTTCGATCTCCATATACTGTTTGATCCCCGCCGACAGACCACCGCCGCCTACGGGCAAGATCACCATATCTGGCGAGCGGCCCAACTCTTCGATCATTTCGACGGCAACGCTGGCCTGCCCCTCGATCACGTCCAGATCATCAAAAGGCGCAAGGAAATGTCCGTTTGCCTCTTTGCAATAGGATTGCGAAGCTGCGAGCGTTTCGTCGAAATAGTCGCCAACCAGACGCACCTCAATGGAATCACGCCCGAATATCTTGGTCTTTTGGATTTTCTGTTGGGGCGTGGTGACGGGCATAAAGATCACGCCCTGTACCCCGAAATGCTGACAAACATATGCAACCCCCTGCGCATGATTTCCCGCGCTGGCACAGACAAAAAGCTTCTGCTCTGGGTTCTTAGAAAGCTCCTTGGACATCGCATGAAACGCACCGCGGATTTTATAACTCCGCACCGGGCTTAGGTCTTCGCGCTTTAGCCAAATATCCGCGTCATACTTCGCCGAAAGGTGGTCGTTCCGCTGCAAGGGAGTCGCGGGGAAAAGCGCGCGCAACGCGGTGGTGGCATGTCGGGCATTTTCGCAAAAATCGCTCATTCACAAGGTTTGACCCAAGTTTATCCCCAGAACAAGCGCCAACTTTGGAACATATCGTAAACAGATCGACGTGAAATCTTCGGAACACTTGCCCCAAGGTTCAAAACCCTGTAACGCCACCGCGATACCTACATTGGAGAAGCTCATGTCTGCGCCAAAATCCGCACCAAAGAAAGTTGTTCTGGCCTATTCGGGGGGTCTTGATACCTCCATTATTCTGAAATGGCTCGAGATTGAATACGGTTGCGAAGTCGTCACTTTCACCGCCGATTTGGGCCAAGGAGAAGAACTTGAGCCAGCACGCAAAAAGGCCGAACTTCTTGGCGTAAAGCCAGAGAACATTTTCATCGAAGACCTGCGTGAAGAATTCGTTCGCGACTTTGTGTTCCCGATGTTCCGCGCGAATGCGCAATACGAAGGTCTGTATCTTCTCGGCACGTCGATTGCCCGCCCGCTAATCTCCAAGCGCCTTGTTGAGATCGCCGAGAAAACTGGTGCCGATGCAGTTGCGCATGGTGCAACAGGCAAAGGCAATGATCAGGTTCGTTTCGAATTGGCGGCATATGCCCTGAACCCAGAGATCGTTGTAATTGCGCCTTGGCGTGAGTGGGACCTCCAGAGCCGCACCAAGCTGATTGAGTTCGCAGAGGCTCATCAAATCCCGATCGCCAAGGACAAACGCGGCGAAGCGCCATTCTCGGTTGATGCGAACTTGTTGCACACGTCATCAGAAGGCAAAGTCCTTGAGGACCCCGCGATTGACGCACCCGACTATGTCTATCAGCGCACGGTTCACCCCGAGGATGCGCCGAACACACCTGAATTCGTCGACATCACCTTTGAAAAGGGCGATGCCGTTGCGATTGATGGCGAAGCAATGTCCCCCGCGACCATCCTGACCAAGCTTAATGAATTGGGCGGCAAGCATGGCTGTGGGCGTCTTGATCTTGTTGAGGGTCGCTTCGTCGGCATGAAGTCACGCGGTATCTACGAAACTCCAGGCGGAACGCTTCTGCTTGAGGCGCACCGCGGGATTGAATCGATCACGATGGACCGTGGCGCGATGCACCTAAAAGACGAGCTGATGCCAAAGTACGCAGAGCTTATCTATAACGGCTTCTGGTTCTCACCTGAGCGCGAAATGCTACAGGCGGCGATTGATGCCTCGCAAGAGCATGTGACAGGTACCGTTCGCTTGAAACTCTACAAAGGTTTGGCGCGCACTGTTGGACGTTGGTCTGATCACAGCCTCTATTCCGAGAGCCACGTGACCTTCGAAGAAGATGCCGGCGCCTATGATCAAAAAGACGCAGCGGGCTTTATTCAGCTTCAGGCACTGCGTCTCAAACTTATTGCGATGCGTAACCGCCGCGTTAAGTAACGGAAATCTTCTTGGCCGCGAGCGCGTCGTAGTAGGGCATAGCCTCTTCGACAACGCGGCCAAGATCTCCCTCTACTTTGGGCAGCTCACCCTCTGGGCCGGCAAATCCGGTACTCTTGTGAACAGCCCCATACCAATGATCGGCCCATATGCCGTCTTGGGGATGTCCCCCCGCTGACCATCGAAGCATTTCTGGCGCAAACGGAATATCAAGCGCGCGGCAGAGCGCGTCTATCATACCCTCAGGGTTCTGCCGAATATCATAACTGTCGATCACAATCGGCTCTTGGCCAATGGCAACCACCTGTTCAAAAATCTCCGCCTGCTGTGCAAAGCCCAGATCCGCCAAGGATGGCTCTTCTCGCTTTACTGCATAGCTCGCAACGACCCGCGCGGGGTGGCGCAGCAGAAACACGTTCTTGCATTCTACCACCCAGTTGCGGTCAAAGCCTTCGATCATGTGGTGACACATATGCTTTTGATAAAAGTGCGGTTTGCCGTCGGGAATGCTGCCCATTATCTGCGCGACAACGGCATCCGGATCAGTTTCCATTTGCGCCATGATCTCGTCGCCCATGGGGTGCACCAGACCCGTTTGCTTCAGGTACGCCCCATAGAACGGCTCGTCAACCACCGCGCAATCGGTGCGCGCACCGAAACAATACATCATCGCCGTCGAAAGATTTCGCGGCCCCGACCACATCGCAATTCTCATTAGCTTTTCTCGACCAGCGCCTTGTACAATCCGCGAATATGTTGGGTAACAGGCCCCATCTCGCCAGTACCGATCTGGCGACCGTCGATTTCGCTTACGGGTGTCTGTGCGCCAAAGGTTCCTGTTAGAAACGCCTCATCCGCACCATAGGTATCAACCAGCGAGTAGTTACGCTCATGCACTTCAATGCCATCGGCACGGCATACGTCGATCACTTTCTGACGGGTGATGCCGTTCATGCAGTAATCGCCCGTACTGGTCCAAACAGCGCCCTTGCGAACAATAAAGAAGTTGCACGCATTCGTCGTATTAACGAACCCATGCACGTCCAGCATAAGCGCCTCGTCTGCGCCTGCCTTCTCGGCTGCGATGCACGCAAGAATACAGTTCAGCTTGGAGTGGCTGTTGAGTTTCGGATCCTGCGTCATTGGCAATCCGCGCTGATGCGGAACGGTCGCAAGACGAATGGGGCGCGCCATGCTTGGCGTTGAGTGCTCCATAATGATAACAAAGCTTGGTCCAGTCACCGAAAGGCTCGGATGCTGGAACGGCCGCTGCTTTACGCCTCGCGTAATCATCAAGCGTGCGTGGGCATCCGTTGTCATGTTATTTGCGGCGCGCGTCTTTTCCAAAGCGTCAATCACGCCTTGACGATCCATGCCGATATCCAGATCAATCGCGCGCGATGCTTCGAACAAGCGGTCCATATGCTCATCCAGAAACGCCCAGCGCCCATCATACAGACGCAGACCTTCCCAAATCCCGTCCCCAAGCATGAACCCAGCGTCGTAAACGCTCACCACAGCCTTCTCACGCGGTAGTAATTCTCCGTTCACATAGATCAGAATACTCTCGTTGCGTTGATCTTCGGCGGCTTGGTGGGTCGAGATTTTGTCAGTCATGGTAGTCTCCTTCGGCGCCAAACTAGAGTTCAATTCCATCCTCGCCAAGCGGTAAAAAACGCTCAAGGTTGCGTGACATCCTGTTTCAGGGGATTGCATCAAAGCTCCGTTCGCCGAATGGTCAAGAAAACGGAGTATTGCCATGATCCCGCTTACCTACAGTCTGAAGTCTATTTCCCTGTCGATCGCGCTTGTGTTGGGATTAATCCTGAACTGCGGCGAAGCAAAGGCCGGTCCGACCAAGTCCCTTGTGGTTGCGGGCGGCTGTTTCTGGTGTGTCGAGGCTGATTTTGAATCCGTTAAAGGCGTTCAGGATGTGGTCTCTGGATATACGGGTGGGAATGTCAGAAACCCAACGTATAAGCAGGTGTCCGGCGGTGGCACAGGTCATTACGAAGCCGTAAAGATCACCTATGACAGCGCAGTCGTCAGTGAACGAGCATTGCTTGATCTGTTTCTGCGCTCGGTGGATGTGACCGACGCTGGCGGTCAATTCTGTGATAGGGGCGCAAGTTATCGCACCGCGATATTCGTCTCTAACAATGCCCAAGCGCAAAATGCATCGGCAGCAATCGCGGCCGCTCAGAAGGAGCTAGGCCAGAAAATTGTGACGCCGATCCTCAAGGAAGCGACGTTCTATCGGGCCGAAGCTGGGCACCAGAACTATTACAAGAGCGGCAAGCGCGTTATCACCCGTTTTGGCCCCGTGACCAAAGCAACCGCATACGCCAAGTATCGCAAGGCATGCGGCCGCGATGATCGTGTGCGCGCCCTTTGGGGAAACGACGCGCCATTTGTTAAATAGGCTATGCCCGCCGGCTAAGGAATGCGTCGACCTCTTCGCGCGATGGAATAACCTCGGCGGCGCCGGCACGTGTCACTTTAACCGCTGCCGCTGCCGAGGCCAGTTTGAGCGCGGTTTGAACTTCCTCTCCAAGGTCACGCATTGCCGCGAAATAACCTGCAAAGGTATCGCCCGCGGCGGTCGTGTCGACGACACTTACCTTAAAACTATCGACACGGCGCACCGTTCCATCACCACGCCACTCCGCACCTTCAGCACCATAAGTCACCAGCGTTTCAGAAACGTCGAGACGCTCAATATCAGTCTCTAATGCGGCACAAAGCTGCTCGCACTCAATCTGGTTCATCGCGAGCATTGTCACGAAGGGAAGCACCTCTCTCACAGCCTCAATCGAGAAGGGCGCGGCGGAATAGATCACCTGCATCCCACGATTTCGCGCATATTTGGCAGCAAACGCCTGATGCGCGGTTTCGTTCTGGAGCAAAAGCGTGTCACCCTCGCCACCCTGATCCAGAGCGCGTGCGATATCGGCCTGCTCCATCGCGAAATTCGCACCAGGAAACAAGACGATCGAGTTCTCTCCTTGTTTATCAACATTGATGATCGCATGACCCGTGGGCGTTTCAATTTGTGAAACATGAGTGACATCCACGCCCAACTCCTCAAGCTTATCGCGCGCCCAGACACCTTCGGGACCAACAGCGCCGATATGATAGGTTTTTGCACCAGCACGCGCCGCAGCGACGGATTGGTTCGTACCCTTTCCGCCCAAGCCGACAGCAAATTCCGTTGCCGCCAATGTTTCCCCCGGAGAGGGGAAATGTGGAACTTGGTACACATGATCCGCGTTGATGGATCCAAGATTAAAGAGCGTCATTTTCCGTCCTTACAAGCCGCCAGAATGGCCATATTCAAGATATCATTTGAGGTCGAAACCGTGGAGCAAATCTGAATGGATTGATCAACCCCTGTCAAAATCGGACCAATCACCGTAGCACCACCCATCTCCTGCATCAATTTCACCGAAATGCTCGCGGAATGCCGCGCAGGAACCACAAGCACGTTCGCGGGACCCGTAAGTCGACTAAACGGATAGTTCGCCATGGCCTGTGGGTTGAGGGCAACGTCGACAGTCATCTCGCCTTCGAACTCGAAATCAACGCCTCTGGCCTCAAGAACACGTGGCGCTTTGTGCATTTTCTCGGCCCGTTCGGACACGGGGTACCCGAAGGTCGAGAAACTAACAAAGGCGACACGCGGCTCTAATCCAAGCGTTTTCGCCACTTCGGCGCCGCGCTCGGCAATCGTCGCCAAATCCTCTGGCTCTGGCCATTCGTGCACAAGCGTATCAGTAATCAGAACAACCCGCCCCTTGAGCAAGAGCGCCGTCACGCCAACCGCGCCATCCTCGGCACGCGCGTCAAAGACGTGATTAATAAGCCCCAGCACATGGCCCGATTTGCGTGTAGCACCCGTCACAAGCCCATCGCCGTGACCATGCGCCAACATCAGCGACGAGAACACGTGACGGTCGCGCGATGCCAAACGGTGCACATCATGGATGTCGTGGCCGCTTCGTTGCAGACGCTCATAGAGGTAGTCTTTGTATGTCTCGAGGTGTGGGGTGTTCTTGGCGTTGACGATTTCGAGTTCGTCATAGGCATCTCCCATCCCTGCCGTTTCAAGGAGCGCTTTGACGCCCTCTTCTCGGCCAACAACCAGCGCCTTACCAATTCCAGACCGTTGATAATTCACTGCCGCTTGCAGCACACGCAAATCATCACCCTCGGCAAAGATCATACGTGCCTGACGAGCGCGAGCGCGGGCGTTGATTGAGCGAATAATATTCGCCGTCGGGTCCATGCGCGCGTGCAGACTCTCGCGATAGCCAGCCATATCAACAATCGGGCGGCGTGCGACGCCAGTATCCATTCCTGCCTTGGCGACGGCGGGCGGGATTTCATAGATCAGGCGGGGATCAAACGGTGTCGGGATGATGTAATCTCGTCCGAATTGCAGCTTTCTGCCATAGGCCATTGCCACCTCGTCCGGCACCTCTTTGCGCGCCAAATCTGCCAGCGCCTCGGCACAGGCGATCTTCATTTCGTCGTTGATCGCGCGGGCATGGATATCCAGCGCGCCTCTGAAAAGATACGGAAAGCCCAACACGTTGTTCACCTGATTGGGGTAATCACTTCGCCCTGTGGCAACGATCGCATCCTCGCGTACGGCATGGGCCTCTTCTGGTGTGATTTCCGGATCAGGGTTTGCCATGGCGAAAATCACGGGATCTTTGGCCATGCTTGCAACCATTTCAGGTGTCACAGCACCCTTGGCAGAGACACCCAAGAACACATCCGCACCGTCCATTGCCTCCTCTAGCGTTCGCAGATCAGTCGTCGCTGCGTGGGCGGATTTCCATTGGTTCATACCCTCGGTTCGGCCCTGATAGATCACGCCTTTTGTGTCACACATGATGCAATTATTGTGCTGAGCGCCCATGGACTTGATCAACTCCAAACACGCAATACCCGCAGCACCTGCACCATTTAGAACGATGCGAACGTCCTCAATTTTCTTGCCGGAAATCTTGAGGGCGTTAATCAAACCAGCCGCGCAAATAACGGCTGTTCCGTGCTGATCGTCATGGAAAACGGGGATATCCATTTCCTCTTTGAGGCGCTGCTCAATGATGAAGCATTCGGGGGCTTTGATGTCCTCGAGATTGATGCCGCCAAAGCTTGGCCCCATGAGTCGCACAGCGTTGATAAAGGCCTCGGGGTCTTCGGTATCAAGCTCAAGATCAATCGAGTTCACATCGGCAAACCGTTTGAACAGAACGGATTTCCCTTCCATCACAGGCTTGGAGGCAAGTGCGCCCAAGTTCCCTAGCCCAAGAACCGCAGAGCCGTTGGAAATAACAGCGACGAGATTCCCCTTGTTGGTATAGTCATACGCGGTCTCGGGGTTCGCGGCGATCGCCTCGCATGGTACCGCCACGCCGGGCGAATAAGCGAGCGAAAGATCGCGCTGTGTGGTCATCGGGGTCGAGGGCGTTACATCCCATTTTCCCGGTCGGGGGTTCATGTGATAGGCAAGCGCCTCTTCAGGTGTGATCTTCATTTTTGTGGACATTTTTGGGCCAAATCCTTTTGCAAGACCTTTATCCAATACAAGTTCACGTCCTCGGTCAACATTCGGCTTTCACCAATCCGCCGAGGTTTGTAAGGTCATGTTAAGAAAATCTAAGGAAGTAGCAGTGAGCACCGCCAAAGCAACCGTAACGCCAATGATGGCCCAGTATCTCGAACTCAAGGCACAGTATCAAAATGCGCTGTTGTTTTATCGGATGGGCGACTTCTATGAGATGTTTTTTGACGATGCAGTAGATGCGGCGGCGGCGCTTGATATTGCGCTTACCAAACGCGGCAAGCACGAGGGCGCGGATATCGCTATGTGCGGCGTGCCCGTTCATAGCGCCGAAGGGTATTTGCTTACGCTTATTCGAAAGGGCTTTCGTGTTGCTGTTTGCGAACAGATGGAGAGCCCCGCCGAAGCCAAAAAACGAGGCTATAAGGCTATCGTAAAGCGCGATGTCGTGCGGCTTGTGACACCGGGAACTCTTACCGAAGAGAGCCTACTTGAGGCGCGCAAGCACAACTATCTGGCCGCTTACTCGGTCGTTCGGGATCAAGCAGCGCTGGCATGGGTGGACATCTCGACTGGGTCGCTCCACGTCATGGAAACAACCGCGACGCGGCTTGGGCCTGAAATCGCTCGATTGGGCCCCTCCGAGTTGGTCGTCTCCGAGGCACAGTTTGAGGATTGCGCTTGGTTAGAGAATGATTTCAGCCTTTCACTCACACCGATTGCGCGCTCAAGCTTTGACAGCACCGCAGCCGAGAAGAAGGTAAAGGCTCTGTTTAAGGTTCGCTCTCTTGACGCCTTCGGGACATTCTCGCGCGCCGAGATTTCGGCGCTTGGGGCGATTGTTGATTATCTCGAGATCACGCAAAAGGGCAAACTCCCCCTTCTGCGCGCGCCTCAAAAAGAAAGCACTGGCGGCACCGTACAAATCGACGCAGCGACGCGCCGCAATCTTGAGATCACCCAAAGCATGTCAGGTGGCCGAGAAGGGTCGCTCTTGTCCGCGATCGACCGCACACTGACGGCTGGTGGCGGACGGCTCTTAACGCGCCGCATTTCTGCTCCGTCGACCAGTCTGGATACGATCCACGCGCGTCAGGATGCGGTGTCGTTCATGCTTGAGAACGGCGCCGTTTGCGATCCATTGCGCGAAGCCCTGCGCCGCACACCAGACCTTGATCGGGCTTTGTCCCGTCTTAGCCTTGAGCGCGGCGGCCCGCGCGATGTTGCCGCTATCCGCGAAGGACTTTCACAGGCGACGCAGATCGCGGAGTCCCTCCCCGACACACTTCCTGACCTGCTTAAAACGGCGTCTGACGCGCTCTTGGGGCATGACGAATTGGTGGATTTGCTCGACCGAGCGCTTGTTGCCGATCCGCCCCTACTTGCGCGGGACGGTGGGTTTATCGCACCTGAGTTTGACGAAGAGCTTGATGAGGCGCGCAAACTTCGGGACGAGGGCCGCAGCGTAATCGCCAATATGCAGGCCAAATATGCCGAACAGGCGGGCGTTTCTGCGCTCAAAATCAAGCACAACAACGTGCTGGGCTATTTCATCGAAACGCCGGCAACCCACGCCGAGAAAATGCTTGCCGCGCCCCTCTCCGAGACTTTTATCCACCGCCAGACCACCGCAAATCAGGTGCGGTTTACCACGGTTGAACTTTCAGAGATGGAAACCAAGATTCTGAACGCGGGCGGACGGGCGCTTGAAATAGAAAAGCGGCTCTATTCCACCCTAATTAGCGAGATTCTGGAAAAATCCGGCCCGATTGGGAATGCGGCTTCTGCGCTATCGGAATTTGATCTAGCACTATCGCTCGCAGACCTTGCGTCAGGTGAAAACTGGTGCAAACCCCAAGTGGACAACAGCCGCAACTTCGAGATAAGCGGCGGGCGCCACCCAGTGGTAGAACGCGCGCTCAAGAAAGAAGGAAGCGCACCATTTGTCGCGAACGACTGTGCTCTTTCGGGCGGCGACGAAAGCGCCAAGATATGGCTTTTGACCGGTCCAAACATGGCGGGTAAGTCGACGTTCCTTCGACAGAACGCATTGATCGCATTGCTCGCCCAAGCGGGGAGTTTTGTCCCTGCCGATAGCGCGCACATCGGCCTTGTGAGCCAGATTTTCTCGCGTGTTGGCGCAAGTGACGACCTGGCAAAGGGGCGCTCGACTTTCATGGTCGAGATGGTCGAAACCGCTGCAATCCTTAATCAGGCGGATGATAGAGCGCTTGTTATTCTTGATGAAATCGGTCGCGGAACGGCCACCTATGATGGCCTTTCGATTGCCTGGGCAACGCTTGAACACCTACACGACGCCAACAAATGCCGCGCGCTCTTTGCCACGCATTACCACGAAATGACGGCCCTTTCCGATAAGCTCGCGGGCGTGGAAAACGCGACGGTCGCGGTGAAGGAATGGGAAGGCGACGTGATCTTCTTGCATGAAGTCAAAAAGGGCGCCGCTGACCGCTCCTATGGCGTTCAGGTGGCCAAGCTTGCAGGCCTACCCGATGCCGTCGTAAACCGCGCAAGGGTTGTTTTGGATGCCTTGGAAAAAGGCGAGCGCGAAGGCGGTAAGCAAAAGGCGCTTATTGATGATCTGCCGCTATTCTCTATGCAGGCCCCGCCCCCAGCACCCTCGCAGGTAAAATCCAGCGAAGTTGAGGATGCCTTGGCGGATATTCACCCCGACGAAATGACCCCGCGAGAGGCGCTTCAGGCGCTCTATACGCTAAAAGAAAAGGCGCAACTCGGTTAGGAGTTACGCCTTTAATTGTCTCAATAACCCTTGTTTACTTGGGTGTAGAGCTTACGCCCACGTGCGCAGGGCGCAACAGGCGGTCATGTAGAATAAAGCCCTCGGCCATCACCTGAATGATGTCGCCTGCGACCGTATTCGGGACTGGCGCTTCGAACATTGCTTCATGACGCTGGGGATCAAAACGATCACCTACTTCGGGAAGAATGCGCTCAATCCCATGCTTGGAAAAGACGTTCAGCAATTCCCGCATCGTAAGCTCGATCCCCTCAAGCAGAGCGGCATTTGCTGCGCGCTGCTCTTCGTCGATCGCTTCGATTGCGCGTTTCATGTTGTCATAAACAGGAAGCATATCCCGCGCGAATTTCGATCCGCCATAGTTCTCTGCTTCACGACGATCACGGTCCGACCGCTTGCGCGCATTCTCTGCATCTGCAAGCGCACGCATGAAACGATCCCGGAAGTCGTCACGTTCCTTTGTGACAATAGAAAGCTCGTCTGCCTCAGACTCCGCTTCCAGTTCATCCTCAGCATAGAGTTCGGCCTCTACTGCTTCTGGGTCATCCAAAAATTCTTCGTTTTTACGCTCTGCCATCTTCTTTTTCCTCAGCCCTGATCAGATACAAGGCGTCCAACAAGTTGTGCCGTGTAGTCCACAATCGGCACGATACGACCATAGTTCAGGCGCGTTGGGCCAATGACACCAACAGCACCCACAATTTTTCGATCAGCGTTCATATACGGGGAAACCACCAAAGAGGAACCCGAAAGCGAAAATAATTTGTTCTCGGAGCCAATAAAAATGCGAACACCCTCGCCTTCTTGGGTCAATTCGAGAAAATCGGCGATATCCCGCTTGCGTTCGAGGTCATCAAAAAGGCTGCGGATCCGCTCAAGGTCCTTTTCGGCGGCTTCATCTTCCAAAAGATTCGACCGTCCGCGCACGATCAATCTCTCGTGCTGCTCACCTTTGTTCACCCATTGCGCCAGCCCGTCTTCGACCATCTCGCGCGCAAGTACGTCGAGTTCCTGACGCCGCGCTTTGATTTCGCGCTCTACGACGCGCGCGAGATCGCTAAGGGTGTGCCCCTCAACCGCGGCATTCAGGAAGTTCGCCGCCTCGCGCATGGAGCTGGGTGTTTGGCCGATTGGGGGAGTGAAAACGCGATTTTCAACGTGCCCATCCGCAAACACCAGAACCACGAGCGCGCGGTCAGGACCAAGGCTTACGAACTCGATATGTTTGATCGGCGCCTCATGCTTAGGCGTTAAAACAAGGCTCGCGCCTCGCGTTAGACCCGAAAGCGCCGACCCCACACGATCGAGCATACCGCCCATGTCGCGCTCATTGCTGCCCAATGTCTCGTCGATCCGACGCTGATCATCCGTGGCCAAATCCCCTACCTCAAGGAGACCGTCCACAAACATCCGCAGCCCATTCTGGGTCGGGATGCGCCCCGCCGAGACATGCGGGCTATCTAGGAGGCCCATGAACTCGAGATCCTGCATCACATTCCGAATAGTCGCGGCCGACACCTTCTCGGACATAGTGCGGGTCAGCGTGCGGCTTCCGACGGGTTCTCCACTTGCGAGATATCCCTCAACAACGCGCCGAAAAACTTCTCGGCTTCGTGCGTTCATGTCGTCCAGAATTTCGGGTCTCTTGTTCATTTGATTTCACCTATTCAAAGGGCGATCCCACTAAATGGTCTTTCGGCACAAACGTCAATCACCCTTGCAAAATTGGCTGCAAAGAGAGTATCTGAACCTACCCATCAAAAAGGATAATTTCATGCGCCCTTCTGGTAGAAATGTAGATCAAATGCGTTCGATTTCAATCGAGACCGACGTTACAAAACACGCAGAGGGTTCTTGTTTGATCAAGATTGGCGACACGCATGTGCTCTGTACGGCGACCGTAGATGAGCGCGTTCCGCCCTTCATGAAAAACTCGGGGCTTGGATGGGTAACAGCAGAATACGGAATGCTCCCCCGTGCTACAAACACACGGATGCGCCGCGAGGCCAAGAATGGCCAATCAGGAAGAACACAAGAAATTCAAAGACTTATAGGTCGCTCCCTTCGCGCAGGTGTTGATCGTGTTGCACTCGGCGAACGTCAGATCACCGTGGACTGTGATGTTATTCAGGCGGATGGCGGTACGCGCTGTGCGTCCATCACGGGTGGCTGGGTTGCGCTGAAACTTGCGGTAAACAAGCTGATGAAAATCGGTGATGTTATCTCTGATCCGCTTCTCGATCCTGTTGCAGCGGTATCTTGCGGGATTTATGCGGGTCAGAATATTCTGGACCTCGACTATCCTGAAGATTCCGAAGCTGGCGTAGACGGTAACTTTGTTTTGACCGGCTCTGGCCAACTGATCGAAATTCAAATGTCTGCCGAGGGCTCAGTGTTCTCGCGTCAGCAAATGAATGGTTTGCTCGATCTCGCAGAGAAAGGCGTTGCCGAACTGGTCGCGGCGCAGAAAGCAGCAACGTCCTGATGCGCGCACTTACCGAAAAGAAAATCGTTCTGGCAAGCCACAACGCTGGCAAGCTCAAAGAGATTGCCGCCCTCGTAGAGCCCTTCGGAATTACGGTGGTTTCGGCGGGTGAGCTTGGCTTTACCGAGCCAGAAGAGACAGAGGATACCTTCGCCGGCAACGCGCGGATCAAGGCGCATTTTGCGGCGCAAGCGTCCGGCTTGCCTGCGCTTTCGGATGATAGCGGCCTTTCAGTGGATGCACTCAACGGCGCACCGGGCGTCTATACAGCCGATTGGGCCGAGACACCAAACGGACGTGATTTCTCAATGGCCATGAAGAAGGTTTGGGACAAACTTGAGAATATGAACGCACCAGAACCACGCTCTGCTGCCTTTAATTGCACGCTTTGTTTGGCTTGGCCCGATGGTCACGACGAGATTTTCGAGGGCAAAGTTAACGGCACACTGTCGTGGCCCATGCGGGGCGATCAGGGCTTTGGTTTCGATCCGATCTTCACGCCAATCGGGGAATCAGAGACATTTGGTGAAATGGACCCCCAAAAGAAACGCGACATGTCGCATCGCGCAGTAGCGTTTTCTAAACTACGGAAATTATTGGAAAATTGAACATGAAACGCATTTCATCCGGTTCTGAATTTGAGAAAGTCTTTGGCTATTCACGTGCGGTGGTTAAGGGCAATTGGTGCTTTGTTTCTGGCACTACGGGCTATGACTATTCTACAATGACGATGCCCGAAAGCGTCGCAGATCAAGCGCAAAACTGTTTTGAAACGATCGCGGGCGCGCTTAACGAAGGCGGTTTTGAAATGGCCGATATTGTGCGGGTTCAGTATACACTGACGGATGCTGATCTGCTCGACGAACTACTCCCTGCCCTAAGCGAAGCCATGTCCGAAATCCGCCCAGCAGCGACGATGGTAATTGCCGATCTTATCAAGCCCGAAATGAAGATCGAGATCGAAGTAACGGCGATGAAGGCCTAAGATGGAAGACTGGCAAAATGGCGGGTTTGGCCTCTATGTGCACTGGCCGTTTTGCCAATCCAAATGCCCCTATTGTGATTTCAATAGCCACGTACAAAGCGAAATCGATCAATCAAGGTGGGTTAGAGCCTATCTATCCGAGCTAGACCGCGCCGCTGCTGAAGTCGGCCCTCGGGTCCTAAGCACAATCTATTTTGGCGGAGGCACCCCAAGCCTGATGGACCCAGATGTCGTTGCCGCGATAATCGCGCGCGCAAAACAACACTGGCCAACCGCAAACGACGCGGAAATAACCCTCGAAGCTAATCCAACGTCAATAGAGGCTGGTCGGTTTCAAGGGTATCGCGACGGTGGAGTTAACCGTGTTTCGATGGGGTTTCAGGCGCTCAACGATCATGATCTCAAGCGTTTAGGTCGACTTCATACTGCCGAAGATGGTCTTCAAGCATTTGATATTGCACGAAAAACGTTCGACCGCGTCAGCTTTGACCTTATCTATGCCCGTCAGGATCAGTCCCTCGATCATTGGCGCGCGGAACTTAGAGAGGCGCTCGCGCTTTCCGTCGATCACCTGTCATTGTACCAGCTTACCATCGAAAACGGGACGGCATTCGGTGAACGCTTTGCCAAAGGTGGGTTAAAGGGATTACCGTCCGACGACCTCGCCTCTGATATGTTTTTTGTTACCCAAGAGCTATGCGAAGCGGCCGGAATGCCCGCCTATGAAGTTTCAAATCATGCAAAGATTGGCTCGGAAAGTCGCCATAACCTCATCTATTGGCGCTATGGGGATTATGTCGGGATCGGCCCAGGAGCGCACGCGCGCCTTACGTTAGACCGCCAGAAGTATGCAATAGAGAGCCATCGTCAGCCTGATGGTTGGTTAGCAGAGGTCGAAGAAAATGGCATCGGCGAGTCTTCGCGCGATTCCGTCCCTTCGGATGAGCAAGCAGTAGAAATGCTAATGATGGGGTTGCGTCTTGGGGAGGGAATATCCATTTCCCGTTTTAATGGTCTATCGCCCACTTCATTGCGCGAGGAAAAGATTGCTGATCTTGCGCGTATGGGAATGGTTAAGTGTTCTGATGATCGGCTACAGGCAACACGACAAGGGCGGTTTATTCTAAATGCTGTTCTCAGGGAACTCTTGGTAGATATTTAATGCGCTATTTCTGGATCAGTTTTGGAACGATCGCTGTTGGTTTGGGAGCGATTGGATTGCTACTACCGATTGTGCCCACTGTACCGTTTCTTATTCTCGCGGCGTTCTGTTTTGCGCGTTCATCGGACAGGCTATATCTCTGGCTTACCGAACACGATACATTTGGCCCGCCAATTCAGGACTGGATGGAACGAGGCGCAATTGAAAAGCGCGTAAAGATTTACTCAACGCTCTCAATCGGATTGGCATTCATACCGCCGATTTTCCTCGATATTAGCCCGGTTTTTCTCGTAATTCAGGCGGTTTGCCTAGCTGCCGTGCTCCTATTTATTTGGTCGCGGCCTAACGAGTAGTCGAGAGTATCCGGCACAATTCATCCAATTGCTCCAAAGACTTGTACTGAATCGTAAGTTTGCCGTTCTCTTTGCCCTGCGCGTGGTCAATGATCGTTTTCATTCCCAAAGCAGCAGAGAGATCGCCCTCGATCGCCTTTGTGTCCGCATCTTTTGATGGTTTCAAAGTGCGTTTTACTGGCTCGGACATTCCTTGTTTCACAAGGCGCTCAGTTTCCCGAACCGACAATCCTTCAGCGACAACTTTCTTCGCGAGCTCAGACGGATTTTCAGACGTAATCAATGCTCTCGCATGACCCGTGGACAGAAGCCCTTCACGTAACATAGCCTGAACATCATCTGGGAGCTGAAGCAAACGCAGCAAATTGGCGATATAACTTCTGCTTTTTGACAGCGCAGAGGCCACTTTTTCTTGCGTATGCCCAAAACGATCCATCAATTGGCGATATCCGATGGCTTCTTCGACCGGATTCAGGTCAGATCGCTGAATATTTTCGATAATTGCGACTTCCAAAACCTCTGTGTCGTCGAGCTCGCGGATAATTACCGGGATATCGTGCACTTGCGCGATCTGAGAGGCCCTCCAGCGACGCTCTCCGGCGACGATTTCGTAGGTATTTGGCTTTCTGGGGCTCGGCCGAACGATCAAAGGCTGAATAATACCCTTCTCCGAGATCGAATTCGCAAGATCCTGAAGTAATTTCTCATCAAAGCTGCGCCGTGGCTGATCTGGATTTGGCTCAATCTTCTCAATCGGCAGGACCTGTTCGGGGCGTGCTGGCTTTTCGGTTACGCTATCCTGACTGGCAATATTCACATCGGCCATAAGAGCCGAAAGTCCGCGGCCCAATCCACGGCGGTCGTTTTTCTTTTGGCTCATATATTAACCCCTTGATTTAACTGCGTTATGTCGATCCACGAGCTCTTTGGCGACGGATAGGTATGCAAGACTCCCTTTGGAGCTTGGATCATAGTCCACAACCGGCATCGCATAAGATGGCGCTTCACTTACGCGGACATTTCTTGGAATGACGGTTTTGAAAACCAGATCACCAAGGTTTTCGCGCGCGTCGGCCTCTACATGTTGTGATAGATTGTTGCGTCTATCATACATAGTGAGGACAATTCCCTCAATTCGTAGTCCAGAATTCGCGGTATCCCTCACCTCTCGCACAGTAAGCATAAGCTGCGAGAGTCCCTCAAGCGCGAAAAATTCACTTTGTAGCGGAACCAGAACAGAATGAGCGGAAACCATTGCGTTTACCGTCAGAAGGTTGAGCGAAGGCGGGCAATCAATCAGAATGAAATCAAACCCAAAACCAGCCATAGCGGGCTGACGCAAAGCATCATGGAGCAAGAAACTCCGTTTTTCATTCGAAAGAAGTTCAATATCTGCAGAACTGAGATCGGTTGTCGCCGGAACAATATCCAAATTCAACACATCTGTGTGCTGAATCACTTCAGAAAGCGGAGATTCGTTGACCAAAAGATCATAGGTTGTAGCGTTGCGCCTCTCTGATCCGATTCCCAATCCTGTTGAGGCATTTCCCTGCGGATCCAAGTCTATGAGCAACACTCGATTACCCATTTTTGCGAGCGCCGCCCCGAGATTTATTGATGTTGTCGTCTTTCCAACGCCGCCTTTTTGGTTCGCTATGGCAATAATCTTGGGTTCGCCATGGCGCAAGGGATTAGGCATTCGTGATTGCTCCGACTCTCAATATGACTGCTTCATTATCGGTTCTACTCTGAAACTCTTCTAGTTCAAAGTTCCATTTTGCACGCGCTTCGGCAATTTCGCGCGCGTGTGTCGCGCCTTTGGCCAATATTGCCACTCCGTCATCAGAAAGATGATATTTCGCGTACCCTAGGAGGGCGTCGAGCGGTGCAAGTGCACGTGCGGAAAGTGTATTTACACCCAATGGTGGCACATTCTCCACGCGTTCGGTGATAATTGTTGCGTTAATATTTGTTTCACGTGAAACAGTGCGCAGAAATGCCGATTTCCGAGCATCGCTTTCGATCAGCGTTACTTTCATCTCCGGCGCATGCTCTTGCCCCAAGATTGCAACAACGATGCCGGGAAAGCCCCCTCCACTTCCGATATCAAGCCAATCTCCGGTCAGATTTCCGTACTCAAAAACCTGCGCACTATCCAGTATGTGCCGCGACCAAATATCTGAAAGCGAATTACGCGATACCAAGTTTATCTTGGGATTCCACTTCCCAACCAATTCAACATACGTTTCAAGTCGAGACATTGTTTCACGTGAAACATCGAGTGCGCTAGCAACATGGTCTTTACTCATTACGCGCGCTTTTTCTCTGATTGACGGACACGTGCTAGGATTAACGTAAGTGCGGCGGGCGTCATTCCGCGAATGCGGCTAGCTTGCGCGATCGACTGTGGGCGTATTTCCGAGAGTTTTGACTTCAGTTCGTTCGAAAGTCCTGAAAACGCGTCATAATCAAGATCACTCGGTATCTTCAATTCCTCATCACGCTTAACCGCATCGACGCTCTTCTTCTGGCGCTCGATATAAACCGAGTACAGCGCATCGCGAGACGCTTGCACGCGCGTTTCCGAATCTATGTCCTCAAGTTCAGGCGCAAGCTCAATCAACTGATCGAAGGATACGCCCGCAATGGAAAGCGCCTCTCGCCCATTTCTGCGCGCGCCATCCTTGTTGATCTTCACTCCAGCTTCGGCCAAGGCCCTAGAAGTAACTGATAATTCGTCGAGTTTCTGGTTCGCAGATGCGAGCTTATCCATCTTGACGCCAAATATCTCTTTGCGCTCATAGCCAACACAGCCGACTTCAATACCCAATGGTGTCAGTCGCTGATCAGCATTATCCGCGCGCAGGGAAAGGCGATATTCGGCACGCGATGTGAACATGCGATACGGCTCAGAAACGCCGAGTGTGACCAAGTCATCAACCATAACCCCAATATATGAATCAGAGCGACTGAATGTCACTTCTTCACCTTTCGAAGCGCGGCGCGCGGCGTTCAAGCCCGCTACAAGACCTTGAGCAGCCGCCTCTTCGTAGCCAGTCGTGCCGTTAATCTGACCTGCCAAGAACAATCCAGGCACGTCCTTAAGCTCAAGCGTATGCTTCAACGCGAGCGGATCAACGTAGTCATATTCAATCGCATATCCAGGCTGAAGGATTTTGACATCCTCTAGACCGAGAATGGAACGCACGTAAGCTTCTTGAACTTCCTCAGGAAGCGAAGTCGATATGCCGTTCGGATAAACTGTTGGATCGTCCACGCCTTCTGGCTCTAGGAAAATCTGATGCGATGTTTTCTCGGCAAAACGAACAACTTTATCCTCAATGGAGGGGCAATAGCGGGGTCCTACTCCGTCGATATGACCGCCGTACATCGCTGATTTCTCGAGGTTCTCGCGAATAATTTCATGCGTTTTTTCATTTGTATGGGTAATTCCACACGAAATCTGCTTGGCCGATACGCCTTTGGATAGGAATGAAAACATAACTGGATTGTCGTCACCTGGTTGCGATTCCAGAATATCCCAGTTGATGGTTCGTCCATCCAATCGAGGTGGCGTTCCTGTTTTCAAACGTCCAAGCGGCAACCCAAAGGAATCAATACGCTGAGCAAGTGAAACGCTGGGCCGATCACCCATCCGTCCACCCGGCTTTTGCACGTCACCGATATGAATAACGCCGCGCAGAAATGTACCAGTGGTCAGAACGACTGCGCCGGATTTCAGCTCGGATCCGTCCTGTAGAACAACACCTGCGACCGCCCCGCCATTCATAATAAAGTCAACAGCTTCACCTTCGACAATCGTGATATTGGGCTGAGATACGATTTCTTTAAGCATCTCGTTACGATAGATTTTTCGATCTGCTTGCGCGCGCGGTCCTTGAACTGCTGGCCCCTTGCCGCGATTCAACAGTCGAAACTGAATTCCAGCCTTATCCGCAACGCGTCCCATTACGCCATCAAGCGCGTCAATTTCGCGTACGAGATGCCCTTTGCCAAGACCACCAATCGCAGGATTACAGGACATTACGCCGATCCCGTCTGTACTCAATGTGACAAGAGCCGTGCGCGCGCCCATGCGCGCCGCCGCGTGGGCCGCGTCTGCGCCAGCGTGTCCACCGCCAACAACCACTACATCAAAATCCGAATGTTTCACGTGAAACACTCCTTACTTACCAAGACAAAAACTGCTGAAAATCTCATCCAACAGGTGTTCAACATCAACGCGCCCAACAAGCGCATCCAATTTTCGCACGACCGAGCGTAATTCCTCGGCGGCAAACTCTGCTCTTTCTGCGCCAAACATTATTTCTGACCGCGCAGTTTCCAAAGCTTTTATACCTTCTAGGATCGCAACGCGATGCCGTTCATGGGTGGCTGTAACAGCGCCTTGTGCTCGTTCTGAAAGTACACGCGATATATTGTGTACCAACTCTGACACACCCTGCCCCGTTTTTCCCGAGACCCCAGCGCCTCCCGTAAGATCAGCCTTACCGCTTACGTGGATATCATCAGGCTGAACTGCAAGCCCCTCAAAGGTAGAATCGTCTGTGGACAAGAATACACGAAGATCCGCCGCATTTGCACGCGCGACGGCGCGTTCGATGCCAATTCCTTCGACGTGATCATCCGTTTCCCGCAGGCCAGCAGTATCTAAAAATGTGACGGCAAGTCCGTTCAAGTCCATTCGCACTTCAATAATATCGCGCGTTGTACCTGCAAATTCAGATGTAATTGCCGCATCGCGACCTGCAAGCGCATTCAAGAGCGTCGATTTCCCCGCATTTGGCGGCCCGACAATCGCCACTTCAAAGCCCTCACGAATACGTTCGGAAATGAAGCTCCCCGCCGACTCTTGCTCAAGCTCCTCTTGGACACCGTCGATCAGTTCAAGAACCTCCGGTGTCACATCAACGGGAACTTCTTCGTCTGCAAAATCAATAGTCGCCTCAAGGAGTGCCGCCGCGCGGATCAGACGTTTACGCCAACCCTCGGCTTTATCCCCAAGCGCGCCTGAAAGTACCTTGAGCGCCTGACGCCGCTGAACCTCTGTTTCAGCTTCGATCAGATCCGCCAAGCCCTCTACTTGCGCGAGGTCCAAACATCCGTTCTCGAGTGCGCGCCGCGTAAACTCACCTGGTTCTGCCAAACGAAGGCCGTCCACTTTGGATAGCGCTTCAAGCACCGCGCGCACAGTTGCCGTTGATCCGTGCAAATGAAGCTCGGTCGTATTTTCGCCAGTAAAGCTCGCGCCAGATTTGAAGCAAAGCACCAAGGCTTCATCCAGAACTACGCCCGTGTCATCCACCAAGCGGCGCAACACCGCTTCGCGCATTTTTGGAACTTGGACAGCAAAATGGGATAACGCACTGTGCGCTTCAGGTCCGGAAATCCGAACGATTGCGACGCCAGCTTTACCTGACGCCGATGCAAGTGCATAGATCGTATCCATTGTAACCCATTGTTATTAAACAATAAGTCGATAACCCTAGCGTTCTAGGTATTCATCGAATCAAAGAAATCAGCGTTTGTTTTCGTCTGCTTCAACTTGGAAATCAAGAATTCGATCGCATCTGTTGTGCCCATTGGGTTCAGAATACGACGCAGTACGAAGGTTTTCTGAAGATCAATCTTATCGACCAAGAGTTCTTCTTTACGTGTACCAGACTTAAGAATATCCATCGCCGGGAATACGCGCTTATCAGCAACCTTACGGTCAAGAACGATTTCGCTGTTACCAGTACCTTTGAATTCCTCAAAGATGACCTCATCCATCCGCGAACCGGTATCAATCAGCGCAGTCGCGATGATCGTCAGGCTACCGCCCTCTTCGATGTTACGTGCGGCGCCAAAGAAGCGCTTAGGACGCTGCAATGCGTTCGCATCCACACCACCCGTCAGAACCTTGCCTGAGGACGGTACAACCGTGTTAAACGCACGTCCCAGACGCGTAATGGAGTCCAGAAGGATCACAACGTCGCGTTTATGCTCAACCAGACGTTTCGCCTTTTCAATTACCATCTCGGAAACGGCTACGTGACGCGACGCAGGCTCATCAAAGGTCGATGACACAACCTCCCCTTTCACGCTACGCTGCATATCTGTCACCTCTTCGGGGCGCTCGTCGATCAAAAGCACGATCAAATAGCACTCTGGGTGGTTTTTCTCGATGCTTGAGGCGATATTCTGAAGCAATACTGTCTTACCCGTCCGCGGTGGCGCCACGATCAAGGAACGCTGTCCCTTACCGATTGGCGCAACCAGATCAATGATACGCGCCGAGCGATCCTTGGTTGTTGGGTCGTCGGTTTCCATACGCAGACGCTCGTCGGGATACAGCGGCGTCAGGTTGTCGAAGTTGATCTTGTGTTTTGCGCGCTCTGGGTCTTCGAAGTTAATCGAAGTGACCTTGGTCATCGCGAAATAACGCTCTGTATCGCCCGGCGCCTTAATAACACCGTTCACAGTATCGCCAGTGCGCATCGAGAACGAGCGGATCATCTCAGGCGACACATAGATATCGTCCGGACCGGGCAAATAGTTCGCCTCTGGGCTCCGAAGGAAGCCAAATCCGTCCTGTAGCACTTCTAGAACGCCATCACCGGACACTTCCCAGCCCTCATCCGCACGTTCGCGCAAGATGTGGAACATGATTTCGCCCTTACGCATAGTAGAGGCATTTTCAATCTCCAGTTCCTCGGCCATCGACAAGAGGTCTTTGGGCTTAAGGGCCTTGAGATCGGAAAGATTAAGGGTGTTCTCACTCATGGGAATACGTCCTACCCCCGCCACAAGTGGCCGCTGGGTTCATAGAATTAAGGTACAGAAAGCACACGACCGGACGGCCGCTTGATCGCTAGATAAGGATCAACGAACCCAGAGTCAATATTTTAGAACGGCCGCGCAATAATGGACACAACGATGATCACCAAAAGCACGGTCGGCGCTTCGTTCAAAAGCCTGTAATAACGACCGGATTTCACATTCTTACCCGCTGCGAAATCCTTGCGATACCGTGACAGCATCCCGTGCACACCACTCAGCGCCAGTACACTCGCGAATTTCGTATAGGGCCAAACGGCGCCCCAATCCACGATTCCAGGTGTTAAAGCAAGCAAAACGCCGAAAACCCACGCAGCAGTCATCGCAGGATTGATAATTACCCGAAGAAGCCGGCGCTCCATTGTTTGAAAGAGCACATCGGTTTCGCTGCCCTTTTCTACGCTTTCAACGTGATAAACAAAGAGCCGCGGCAGATAAAACATACCCGCCATCCACGCGATCACTGAGATTACGTGAAGGGATTTCACCCACGGATATATCGCATGGAGAAGGTCAGTCATGTTTTCCTCGGGGCTGTTTGGTGAACTCTATAATAATAATAAAAGATATATAGAAAGGATGATGATTAAGTAGGGTTTAGATTTTCTGTGGATTACTGTTTCATTCACGGGCTTTTACACATTCTGGGTTATACATGACAACATCTATATAAAACTGTGGACGAAACAAAATATCATATTAGAATCAATGTTATGAGTAATATTATGCTGTGAATAATTCGGTGCAGAGATACGCCTTGAGCTGAATAAAACGAGTTATCCACCGCGGCAAGTTATCCTCATCCACCGTGCATAAATGGCTTGGCCGTCTTGACAAACTCAGTGAGATTGCCTGTTTTCGATCCAAGACCCACTTACCAACAATTCGATCCCAAAGTTCATAGGGGATTCGTCCACAGGAACGTCCACATGGCCTCTCGGATCATACTTGCCTCTACTTCGCAGATCCGTGCGGAAATGCTTTCCAATGCGCGGATTGAGTTCACCACGGAAAAGCCCCGCGTCGACGAAGAGGCCATCAAAGCAGCGCTTCAGGCTGAGCAGGCCCCGCCACGCGATATTGCCGACACGCTCGCCGAGTATAAGGCCCGAAAGGTAAGCCAGAAGCATCTGGATGCGATCGTCATTGGTTGCGATCAGGTGCTTGATTTCAAAGGCGATATCCTAAGTAAACCTCAGTCACCCGAACACGCGCAAGAGCAACTCAAAATGCTCTCGAATGATCGGCATCAGCTTCTCTCTGCGGCGGTGATATATGAGGATGGTAAACCCGTCTGGCGGCACGTGGGCGTTGTGCGGCTTCAGATGCGGGCACTGTCGGATGATTTTATCGTCGATTATGTGGCGCGCAACTGGGATGATATTCGGCACTGTGTCGGGGCGTATCAGCTTGAAAAAGAAGGGGTTCGACTGTTCACTCGTGTGGATGGCGATTACTTCAACGTTCTTGGGATGCCCCTCCTCGAACTCATTTCTTACCTTACATTGCGCGGAGAACTACCTTCATGAGCGAGCATAAAATACCACTGGCGGGCGTAATCGGCGCTCCCATCGCACACAGCCGCTCTCCTTTGCTGCACGGGCACTGGCTCAAGAAATACGGCATAGCGGGCTATTATGTGCCGCTCCATATTGATCGCTCAAACCTCGAAGATGCTATCCGAACGCTTCCGACATTGGGGTTCGTCGGCGTGAACGTTACAATCCCCTATAAAGAAGACGTCCTAGAGTTCGCGGACTCGGTAACTGATCGCGCCTCTCTTATTGGTGCTGCGAATACGCTCACATTCCGGAATGACGGCAAAATTCACGCTGATAATACAGATGGTTATGGGTTTATCGAAAACCTGCGTAGCGGTGCGCCGATGTGGGAACCTACAATAGGACCGGCGCTTGTGTTTGGTGCAGGTGGCGCCGCGCGTGCCGTTATCGCAAGCCTTCTCGAAGCGGGTGCGCCCGAGATATTACTGACTAACCGAACCAAAAACCGCTCCGAAGGATTGCGAAGCGATTTCGGCCAGAAAGTTACGGTAGTTGATTGGGTTCAAGCGGCCAATGCGCTTGAGGATGCGACGACGGTTGTAAACACCACGTCGCTGGGCATGAAAGGTGGCGCGGAATTCAAGATCTCGCTTGATCGTTTGCAAAAAGGCTGTGTGGTGAACGATCTGGTCTATACGCCGCTGCGCACCAAATTCCTTGAGCAGGCCGAGAAGAGTGGATGCCACACCGTCGATGGGCTTGGGATGTTGCTGTACCAAGGTGCGCCAGGGTTTGAGCGCTGGTTTGGTGTGCGCCCCGAAGTGGATGAGGAACTGCGCCAAGCAGTTTTGGGCGCGTGAAGCGGCCATTTCTATTGGGCCTGACGGGTTCAATCGGCATGGGGAAATCTACCACCGCCAATATGTTCGCCGACCTTGGATGCGCAGTCTGGGATGCAGACGCCGCGGTGCACCGCCTCTATCAAGGAGAGGCCGTCGCGCCAATTGCCACACTCCACCCTGATGCGGTGGTCGATAACGCAGTCAACCGTGCAAAACTCAAGGAATGGATCAAGTCTGACCCATCCGCCCTATCGCGTATCGAGGCGATTATTCATCCCCTTGTGGCCGCAGACCGAGAGACCTTTATCAAAAACACGGAGGCCGAGATCGTTGTTCTCGATATTCCGTTGCTCTTTGAAAATGGAACCGAGGATAATTTTGATGCCATTGCGGTTGTATCTGCGCCGCCAACGATTCAAAAAGAGAGAGTCTTGGCCCGCGGCTCAATGGATGCTGCGATGTTTGAGGCAATCTTGGCAAAGCAAATGCCAGACTCCGAAAAACGGGCACGAGCGGATATAGTCATCCCAACCGTGACCATGGAGGAAACCCAACAAGTCGTGTCTGATATTGTCGCGCGGATTAAAAAAGGGGCGTTTGATGCGTGAACTGGTGCTCGATACCGAAACCACAGGGTTTAAACCTGAGGAAGGGGATCGTTTGGTCGAAATCGGTGCCGTGGAATTGATTAACCACGTGCCGACAGGAAAAACCTATCACCAATATATCAACCCCGAGCGTGACATGCCTCAAAGTGCGTTTGAGGTTCATGGGCTTTCGGCAGAATTCCTTTCCGACAAACCCCTGTTCAAGGATATCGCACAGGATTTCGTCGACTTTATCGGGAATGATCGGCTTGTGATTCACAATGCGGCGTTCGATATGAAGTTTCTGAACGCCGAACTGGGATGGGTTAACCGCCCGCTCCTTCCAATGTCACAGGCATTGGATACATTGGCGATTGCACGCAAGAGATTTCCGGGCTCGCCCGCCTCTCTTGATGCGCTGTGTCGTCGGTTCGGGATTGATAACTCATCGCGAACGCTCCACGGCGCTCTGCTTGACTCTGAAATTCTGGCCGAAGTGTATCTAGAGCTGATCGGCGGACGCCAGCCCGATTTCGCGCTCAAGACGTCCCAGCAAAATAGCGATGATGATAATGGTGCGGATGCGTGGCGCCCGAAACGGCGCGAGACTCCGCTTCCAAGTCGCCTAACTCAAGAAGAAGCCGCCGCCCACGCTCAGTTTGTTGAAAGCATGGGCGACGACGCGCTTTGGAAAAAGCTCTGATTTAGGAAACAGGTGTTTCGCTTGCTGCGGCTTCTGCTTGTGCGCGGCGTGTAAGCTCGGCACGGTAAAGCGCAAGGAAATCAATCGTTTCAAGATTCAGTGGTGGGAAGCCACCATCGCGTGTCACATCACCAACAATGCGGCGCACGTATGGGAAGAGCATCCGTGGGCATTCGATGAGCAAGAACGGGTGAAGTTGGTCTTCTGGAACGTTGTCGATGTGGAAAATCCCGCCGTAATCAAGCTCCATAAGGAACATCGGATCGCCGGAATCCTTAACTTTGCTTGTTACTTTGAGCTTCATTGAGATTTCGTATTGCTTCTCGGTCGAGCGCTTCTTGGCATCAAGGTTTACTTGTACCTGCACATCAGGTTGCGCTGCATTTGAGATGCCTTTTTGGGCCACGATGTTTTCAAACGAAAGATCACGGATAAATTGCGCAAGTACTTGCATAACAGGCGCTGTTGGCGCGGCTTTGGCTTCCGGTGCGCCAGTTGTTTCGTCGGTCATTCCCTAGTTCTCCTAAAAGACGTAAAATTCTTAACTTCGTGTATCAGCTTGGCGGGGGAGCCTCAATCCTTGGTCCATCCTGAAGGTCCTTCGACCGGCGGAAGATCAGGATCAACCCGTGCATAATCGCCGTCAATCACTCCATCATCGTCGGCAGAATAGCGTTGGTGCGTCGAAAAGCTGCTCGATTGATAGGTCTGGACCTTCATTCGCGACTTGGCGAACTTAATGACGAGATTGCGAAATGGCGGCACCAGCAGCAAAAGCCCCAGCGTGTCGGTAAAGAAGCCGGGCGTCACCAAAAGCGCTCCGGCCAGAAGGATCATCGCGCCACTTGCGATCGGCACTGTGGGATCACGCATTTCGTTGAACGAAGCTTGCAATGAAGACATCGCCAGCGCGCCTTGGATTCGCATCATATATGACCCGACCACAGCCGTCAGAAGGACGATGCCAATTGTCGGCCATGTGCCAATCATGCCACCAACCTCGAGAAAAAGTGCAATCTCAATGATTGGAACTGCAATAAAAGCGATCAAAAGCCACATAAGACCCCCTAAGACGTTGTCCGCACCAGTTGTTTCTGTTGCGGCGTTACACTACATAAGTCTCACAAGCAAAGTTTCCAACTATTTCCTTACTGGACGAGGTTTCGATGAACGGTGGCGGACTGCAACTTCTGGTTTTGGCTGGAATAGCTATATTTTTAATTATCAAGCTAAAAGACGTGCTTGGGACACGCGACGGGTTTGAACCCCCTCGCGAAGATAAACTTGCACCACCTCCAGCGGGCAGCCCGAATTTTGAGGTGATCGAGGGCGGACCAGACCGCGATATCGTGGATCACATCAACGATCCCGACTCTGTCGAAGCATTGACCAAGATGAAACAGGCCGAGCCTAACTTCTCTGTCACAGAGTTTCTGGGCGGTGCGCGTGGTGCTTATGAAATGATCCTTATGGGGTTTGAGCACGGTAATCTCGACGAAATCGAGCCTCTCCTATCAGAAGATGTTCATCAGAGCTTTGTCGATGTGATTGCCGACCGCGAAGATCGCGGCCTTACAATCGAAGCGAAATTCATCGGTGTGCGTGAAATGTCATTGGCGCGGGCCGAGTTTGACCCGAAAACAAGCGTTGGCGAGGTCACAATCAAGTTCGTCGGCGAGCTGACATCCCTTGTTCGTGACAAAGATGGCAAGATCATCGAGGGCGATGACACAACCGTAAAACGCCAAAAGGACACATGGACGTTTGCGCGCACTATGGGTGCCGCAGATCCCAACTGGCAGCTTGTTCAAACGGGTGATTAATCCGTGTTGGCGCGTTTGATAATTGGACTTGGGGTGCTTCTGGCACCCTTTGTTATTTCTAGCGCGCAAGCTGAAACCACTGCGCGTATCCTGTCGTTTGATAATCTTGCGGGGTGGCAAGAGGACAACCATCAGGCAGCCTTTGATGCATACAAAGAGACCTGCAAACTGATGGATGATCCCGAGTGGAGCAACCTTTGCGAGTTTGCTCACTCAAACCCCGACCCCAAAGCGTTCTTTGAGCTTTTCTTTCGGCCAGTGATTATCGAAAACGGTACGCCCACGCTTTTTACTGGATATTTTGAACCAGAGTTGCGCGGTGCGCGGTATCCTGATGGCCGTCATCGCTATCCGCTTTATCGCAAGCCTCAGGGCGAAGCTGCGACTTTTACGCGCCAGCAGATTGACCAAACCGATGCCCTCAAGGGGTTGGAAATCGCATGGGTCGATAACCCTGTTGATATCTATTTTCTTCAGATTCAGGGGTCTGGCCGCGTTAAACTTACCGACGGAAGCAGCATCCGCGTTGGCTATGCCGGAGAGAACGGGCATCCGAACCGCTCTATTGCGCAAAAGTTGATTGATGAGGGCATCATGACCCGCAGTCAGGCCTCAAACGCGCGTATCCGTGACTGGTTTGGCCGCAACCCAAGCTTTGGGCAAGAGGTGCTTTGGACCAATCCATCGTATGTGTTCTTTCGCAAGCTCGCGCTGCCACCAAACAAGGGTCCGCGTGGCGCGATGAACCGCTCGCTTACGTCGCTGCGTTCGCTTGCCGTTGATCCGCGCTATGTGACGCTCGGCTCTCCCGTTTGGATCGAGAAGCCGGGCAACCCTACCCTGCACCGCTTGATGGTTGCACAGGATACAGGTGCCGCGATCAAGGGTGCACAACGCGCCGATGTTTTCTTTGGAACGGGCGAAGTCGCAGGGAAAGTTGCGAACCAAATCAAAGATGGCGGCCGCATGGTCGTGCTCATGCCGATCCAGCTTGCGTTTGCGATGGCCCCTGAGGGGGAGCTGGAATGAAGAAGCCTCGCCGCCTCAAACCCAACGAAGAGGATCTGTGGCTGACGATTGCGTCACAGATTACGCCGTTGCGGCCCGCGCGTGCCAAGCTTACCAAATCCATACCGCAGCATGATAAACCCCTAAAACCCAAGCAGCACCAATCACATCAGCCACGCGGTGGATTTCGTATTGGTGAAAAGTCCAAACCGATACCTGAATCGCGCGACCTTAAACCAAGCCTGCCAGAGCAAATGGCGCGAGAACGTGTGCAGATGGACGGCAAAAAGTACAAGAGAATGAAGCAAGGCCGCGAGGCCCCGCAAGCAAAAATCGACCTTCACGGAATGACAATGGCACAGGCGCATCCCGTCCTGATGGGATTTATTCTGGATGCCTTTGATGATGGTAAGCGGCTGGTTTTGGTTGTGACCGGCAAGGGAAAGCACCGCGATGAACCGGGCCCAATACCCGTGCCCTATGGCGTTCTTAAGCATCAGGTTCCGCAATGGCTCTCTATGCCGCCGCTTCGCTCTGCGGTGCTTCAAGTGGCACAAGCGCATCGCAAACATGGTGGCGAAGGCGCTTACTACGTGTATCTACGCCGTCAAAGGTGACGAAAGCCTTACGCGCTGCATCCCGAGCCAAATCAGCATGACAGCACATAGGAAATAGATCGCGATTCCGTACATTTGTTGTGAGAAATCGATCCCCATATCAATGAGCACCCCAGAAAGCCCCGGCCCCACGGCCGATGATGCAACCATGACCGCAGCGGCCATCGCCTTGATCGATCCAAGGTTTCGCGTTCCATAAAACTCGGCCCAAAACGCAGGCACAACAACCGACGCTGCTCCCTGCGAAAGCCCAAGGAAGCCAAGCGCAACGGCCATACCAAGGAGTGAGTTGGACTGCGCCGCAAGAAAGAACCCAAGCGACATCGGTATTAGGTAAGTCGGGAGAATGCGTGGCGTTGAAAACCGATCAATCGCCCACCCCGCAAGCATCATGGCGCCTGAGCTTACGATGGTAAAAATCGGGAAAAGCGCAACAAAGCTAATGTGAGTAAAGCCCTTAACCTCACTGATATGGACCTGTTGAAAGAACAGCGCCGTCATAAAACACGGCGGCCCCATGAGCGCGAGGAGCATGTACCAGAACAACCAATGGCGCAGGGTCTGATTGCGGGTCCAGTGCCGCCCCTGCATGCCAACGGATTGGTTTTCAGTGGAGATCGATTGTGGTGTTCGCTCGTGTTTAAGGAGCACCGCCAAGAGCGGGATAACCAGCAAGGCAAGTCCTGCGGCGAGTATCCACAAATCTCGCCACGCAAACCACGCCATCAAGGCTACGAAGATAAGCGGCAGGATCGCCTCGCCCGTTTTGAACCCAAGCGATGCAATCGCCAATGCGCGCCCCCGTGTCGCAACGAACCAGCGCGCCATCGAAACGGTCGTCGCATGGGCCAACATCCCCTGACCAGTGAAGCGCAACGCAAAGATCACGAATATCAGCGCCGTCGCACTTGGAACTGCGGCCATCGACAGGCAAGCTACGGCGAGCATTAGCAAAATGATCGTACAGAGCGAGCGTATTCGCCACCGATCGACCAGTCCGCCAGCCCAAATCATCGTTATCGCTGAGGCACTCGTCCCGATCAGATAAATCCCGCCCCACGCACCGTGCGAAAGGTCAAACTCCGAGCGAATAGCGCCCGCGAAGATCGAGATAAAATACGTTTGGCCAAAGCTCGAAACGAACGCGATAGAGAACCCCGCCAAGAGCCAGCGGGCATTGGTAACGAGAAAGGTCGTAAAAGGCATTGGATCACTTCATAAGAAACGCGCTTTTCTTATGAGGGAATGCCCTTGGAATGCCTAGCCCCTAATTCTGGGGTGTTAATGCGGCCTGCGAACGATTGAGCAGCAGAACGGCGGTGTTCGGGATTGCTGCTTCTGTGCCGCTCACGGATAGGATTGAGCTGTTGGCGCGGATCAGTTCAAAAAACTCAAGCGTCTCTGGATTTTCGAATGCGGCGAGGTGGTTGCTCTTTTGGATGCCATTAAGCTCACTTATGTCCCACACAAGCACATCGAGATGCTGAATTGGCGTCAGGTCCTGAATATTGCCCAAACGCGGCTTACCTCCGGCAACGGCCGAAGAAAGCTGCATCGCGCGGTCCCGCGCCGAGGTGAAAATCATAAAGAAATCAGGCATCTGTGTGATCGGTTCTGCCTGAGAAACAAAGAGATCCACGTCGATATCCGGCGCAATCAGGAGGACACCTTTAATAAGGCGCGGCACTTCGCTTGGATCATTCTTCGCAAGTGTCCGCATAACTTCCATCGTCAGCGCCGAACCAAGGGAATGCGCGACGATTACGATTTCCTCTGCGCCTGCGGCCTTAATCGTCCTGAGATACTCCTCAAAACTGTCACGCGCGGTCAAAGCGGCATCCCGATCTTGTGCATAACCAAAGGGACTCGCGGCACTTGGCCAAGCGAAATGCGCGACTACTGAATCCAATGAGAAATCATTCGATATTTGCGCCGCACGATAGAGGCCATCGCCGAACGTGTTCAGATAGCCATGCACATAGACGTACACGCGTTTGCTGCCCCTTTGGCGCATCGCGTTCTGGATTGCGCCGCGAAACGAGGCATCGTTTTGATAGGTATACTTGGCAGTTGCGGCGAATTCGGTTTCCGGATTCGGCCGCGCTCTTTTGGCCCACTCAATATTCCCGGGTGTGTGGCTGGGCGGGATCGAAACATCATACCGCAGATAATTTGTTTCGCTCGCGAGCTTGCTGCTGAAATCCCCCGCCTCACCCGGAACGCGCGTGGTTCCAACGAAAATCGGAACGATATTGCCCACCTCTGCGTTGTTCGAAAAACGAACAGCATTCGGCGATGTGCAGCTTGCCAGAAGTGCCAAGCAGAGGAAAAGGACAATACGCATTCAATAAACTCAGAGTAATTTACAATACATAACGACTGAGATCAGTCGATTGTGCAAGCTCTCCGAGATGTTTTTCAACAAATTTAGCATCCACGGTCACGACATCATCGGCGCGATCAGGCGCCGTGAACGATAGGTCCTCGAACACGCGCTCCAGAACCGTATAGAGCCGACGCGCTCCGATATTCTCGACCGTGTGATTAACGTTCGCCGCGATTTTCGCAAGCTCGGCGATACCGTCGGGCGCAAACTCCACAGTCACTTTTTCGGTCGCCATCAACGCGGTATATTGGAGCGTAAGTGCGTTTTCCGTTTCCGTCAGAATGCGGATAAAATCCTGTTCCGTGAGTGCGCGAAGTTCGACCCGAATAGGCAAACGACCTTGAAGCTCTGGAAGCAAATCGCTCGGCTTGGCGATGTGGAACGCTCCTGATGCGATGAAAAGGATGTGGTCGGTTTTGACGGGTCCATGCTTGGTGGAAACGACCGTGCCCTCAATCAGGGGAAGCAAGTCGCGCTGAACACCTTCGCGCGACACATCACCGCCGCGCGCATCCGAGCGGGCACAGACCTTGTCGATCTCGTCAAGGAATACGATGCCGTTTTCCTCGACACTCTCGAGCGCTTTCTTGACGACGATCTCGTCATCCAGAAGCTTGTCGGCCTCCTCGCCCAAAAGAATGTCGAAGCTCTGCGCCACAGTCATTTTCTTGCGAACTGTGCGTCCGCCCATTGCCTTGCCAAAGAGATCACCAAGGTTCATGACCGTCGCGCTTCCACCTGGCTGTCCGGGGAGTTCAAATCCCTGCATTGGGTTGGAAGTGTCGGCGACATCAAGCTCGATCACGGTATCGTCCAATTCGCCCGAGATGAGCTTCTTGCGGAACATTTCCCGCGTTTGGGCCCGTGCGTCCGAGCCAGCGATAGCCTCGATAACGCGCTCTTCTGCGGCGGTACGGGCACCTGCGCGAACTTCCTCGCGCATATATTCCCGCGTTTGGGCGATTGCGCTATCCACCAGATCACGGACGATTTGCTCGACATCGCGGCCCACATAGCCAACTTCGGTAAACTTTGTGGCCTCAACCTTGATGAAAGGCGCGCGCGCAAGTTTGGCCAAGCGCCGAGAGATTTCGGTTTTGCCTACGCCGGTCGGCCCGATCATCAAGATATTCTTGGGATAAACTTCGTCGCGCAAATCGTCAGAAAGCTGCTTGCGCCGCCACCGGTTACGCAGGGCAACAGCAACAGCACGTTTTGCGTCGTTCTGACCGATGATAAAACGATCAAGCTCGGATACGATTTCGCGGGGCGTAAGGTCGGTCATACTGACTCCGAATATGGGGGTAAGCGTTTCTTGAGTGGGAAGTTCGGGAGGGCCTGCATCACGATATCGCGGATCTGCACCCACCAAGTTCCCAGAAATGTAACCACGCCACCTAGCACAAGTAGCGTTACTACGGTTGATATATGCTCGTCGGTTGAGTTCTCAAGCGCCATAAAGATTAGAACGGCGATATAGCCAATTCCCGCCGTTAGGAACGAGCGACGATCGATCACAAGCGCGACAATCGTTACGCACAACAGTGCAGCAGACGTGAGCGTGTACCCAACGATACCGCCAATGTTAAACAGCGAAAGCGCAACAACATTCACAAGCGCGGGCGCGGCCAGCATATGAAGCCAAAACGCCGACGACGAATAGCGACTGATGCGATGCGGATCCTTTAGGTCAAACCAAATGCCGCCCGCAAACGCCAGAACACCGAAGATCAAAGAGCCATAGGCCATCACAGAACCATGCCCCAAATCAAAAAGGGACTCGGGAAAGTCAAAGAAAATGCGCCTGTCGTTTGAGACGATTCCGGCCAGAGATAGGATCGTAACGATACCGAATAGCCCAAGAATGAACATCGAAAACGGTAGCTTGAAGTAGTTGAAATAAAGCGCCATTCCCGCCATCCCCACCAGCCCGATGATAAGCCCGTGACCCGCTTCGGGGATTTCACCCGTGCCGATAATCATACCCGTTGAGATCGCCATAAACAGGCCGAAACCTGTCGCCAAGGCAATGCTCGGAAGGCTCATGCGGCGTTTTTTGGTGAAGTAAACGGCAAAGCCCGCACACAGCAGCATCCCGACAATCGGAACAACAGCGCCACCACCAAGAAGCGCAGTAATCGCGAATATACCGGCAAAGAGCAGCCCCAGACCAACAGTTACGAAAATCTCGGCGAAACCTCTAAAGAACTCGAACGGCTCATCCTCGCCCGAAAGATACGTACGCACACCCTGTCGGGATTGCGCCATTGTCACAAGGCGCGACGCCTGAGATTCATTGATGACACCTGCCGCAACCGCAGCACGCACATCATCGGTTGAAAACCCGCTCATTTAAGCACCATCAATCGTTTCAACCGTGAGGTTACCGTTTGTATAAACACAAATATCCGCGGCAATTGCCATCGCTTTGCGGGCGACTGCTTCGGCGTCATGATCGCTTTCGATCAGGCCACGCGCTGCCGCGAGAGCAAAGTTACCGCCAGAACCGATTGCGGCGATGTCATGTTCAGGCTCAAGCACATCACCCGCGCCCGTAATGACGAAAATATCGGTGCCGTCAGTTACAATCAGCATGGCCTCTAACTTCTGAAGGTATTTGTCGGTGCGCCAATCCTTCGCAAGCTCAACGCTCGCGCGGGCGAGTTGCCCCGGAGTTGCTTCGAGCTTGGCTTCAAGTCGCTCAAGAAGTGTGAACGCATCCGCAGTAGAGCCGGCAAATCCCGCAACCACATCATAGCCACCCGGCGAGAGCCGACGAACCTTGCGTGCGGAGCCCTTAATCACCGTTTGGCCAAGGCTTACTTGCCCATCACCCGCGACGACGACTTTGCCGCCCTTTTTGACACCAATGATCGTGGTGCCGTGCCATCCTGGAAACTGATCGTCTGACATAATTCCCCTCATTGTTTTTAGGTATATGGCTTCCTATCCGCGCTGCCACAAGTTCTTTGCTTGGAAAAGTTTCCGCATCGCACTAGATTTCAGGCGATGGACCCTTTGAAAATATTGCATATCTTCCTTGAGGAGGACTTTAAGGCGAGCGCCGAGAAAGGCACCCATAATTTCATGAACCGCACTGAATCGGCGATGTCCCGCGTCGGTTATGACGTTCAGTATCACCTCAATTCGATCGAAAACCGCACCAAATCCGCGGGCCTTGCGGGGTATTCACTCTTTCATATGAAAGAGCCGCTCCATTCACGCGCTCTTTGCTTCCGGCGGGCGTATTATTATCCGTTTTGGCGTATCGAAACGACGGCTGAGCGGTGGAAATTTCGCGTGGCTAAGATGCCGTTTCCACCCCGTAAACAAGACGCAGATCAGGCCGAGCGTTTCGCAAACAGTATGCGCAAACGCCACTTTGCATCTCTGAACGCATCGCGCGGCGGGTACATCTATATGCCGCTTCAGGGGCGACTGTTGGAGCGACGCTCGTTTCAAACTTGCTCCCCCATCGAAATGATCGAGCAGACTCTTTCCACAGATAAAAAACGCCCCATTCTCGCGCGCCTTCATCCGAATGAAACCTATTCTGAGAAAGAAATTAAAGCTCTAAAATCAATAGAGAAAAAGCATGATCGTTTTGCATTGAGTGACGCGCCATCTGACGTTTTGGTGGCCGCTTGTGATTATACTGTGACCCAGAATTCATCCGCCGCGCTGGGCGGGTATTTCTTTCACAAGCCAGCGGTGCTTTTTGCCAAGATTGATTTTCATCACATCGCTGGAAATGTCGCAGATATGGGATTGCAGGATGCGTTCGAGCACGCGCAGGATCCTGACAAACCATTTGATAAATATATGCTCTGGTTTCTTCGAAAAACGTCGATCAACGCGGGCAATCCAAACGCAGAGACACGCATACTTGCCGCGATGCGCAAAAGCGGTTGGGAAATTTAAAAGGGCGCCTCATTGGGCGCCCTGTCATTGATTAAAGTGCTTCGTTAATCCAGCTTTGAAGCGCTGCTTTTGGTGCTGCGCCAACTTTGTTGGAATAAACTTCGCCATCTTTGAAAAGGAACAGCGCAGGAATGCCGCGAACGCCAAGCTGACCGGGCGACTGTGGGTTTTCATCGACGTTCACTTTGACGATCTTAACTTTGTCGCCATATTCAGCGGATAGTTCCTCAAGTGCTGGGCCGATTTGCTTACATGGGCCACACCACTCCGCCCAGAAATCCACAACAACTGGGACTGTGGACTGGCGAACTTCGGCGTCGAATGTTTGGTCGGTAACGGCAACTGTAGCCATCTGTTCTCTCCTTGGGGGAATTCTGTCAGATGACAAACCTAGGTAGGCCGCGCCCCATCGTCAAGGCGCGATCACGCGTCCGAGCGCTTCTTTCACATCGGCGTGACCAAGCGGCATAAGCTCTGCGGTTTTGGTCCAGAGGATTGCGGGCGCCAGCACATGATTTGGGTAAATCTGGGCGAGGGCGGCACAATACGCCCCCATCTGGCGAAGCACACCTTCGGGTACGTTCTCTGAAGCGTCGGGAACCGTGGCGTTGGACTTGAAATCGACGATATGAACTGTGTTTCCATCAACAATCAAACGGTCAATCACACCCGACAGGTTTGGAATACCCTCTGCGCTCGCAAGTTCAAGCAGCGGTGCGAAAACCTCGACTTCTGCAAGTGCCTGAGGTGAAAACAGGAACGACAACTCTGGTTTGGTCAGGACGGCTGTTGCTTCGGGCAAAAGCTCGCCGTAACCCTCGCCGATTAACTGTGCGGCGCGCAATTCCCACTCGTTCTGTGGATAGTCGGGCAGATGCTCAAGAAGGATATGAATGGCCGTTCCGCGCGCCATTGCTTCTTCTTCACTCAAGCCATCAATACCCGCAATCGCCTTGGCACCGCCGAGGTTCGATGGTGATAGCGGCTTTACCGACTTTGTCGGGTTTGGGGCAGGGTTGTTGGCCCAATCAGGCAGCGTTAGAGTCTTTTCCTGCGGCGAGGCGCTGGCGCTTAGATGCGGTAGATCATCCCAAGAAACCGTCTGATGGCGAAGTCCGCTCCCGTTCGGGAATTCATGCGAAGTTGCGCCAGCCTTGGTCATTCCATTCTCGATCAGTTGGTGCCAAGACATCCCATCGCTGCTTAGCTTTCCCGCGCCACAAACGATGAGCCACTTCTCGGCACGTGTCATCGCCACATAGAGCAGACGCATCTTCTCTTGTTCTTGGAGGGCCTTCTTCTGGTCAATCGCTTCGACCAATGGTGCCGGCAACTCGCTTGAGGATGTTTTCCAAGCAACCGAGCCTGTCTCAAGCGTAATCAGGTCGGATTTGACCGTATTCGTCTTGGCCGTGGTGTCTGGCAAAATCACTATCGGAGCCTCAAGCCCCTTCGCGCCGTGCACCGTCATCACGCGGATTTGGTTGCTCGCGCTGTCCATCTGGCGCTTGATTTCCACTTCTTCTGATTGAAGCCACGTCAAAAAGCCCGTCAAACTTGGTATTTCCATCTGCTCAAACGCGAGTGCTTGGTTGAGGAGCGCATCAATCCCGTCTTCGGCCTCAGCACCAAGACGCGCGACAAGGTGAATGCGCCCCTTGTGCAGCGTTAGGCAGCGTTCGATCAATTCATATGGCCGCAAGAAGTCCGCCGAGTCCCGCAGGTCGGTCAGAATTCTCTCGGTTTTGGGGAACTCTGATTTGCGATTTTGAAGAGCGCGCCAGAGGTACTTTTCAGAACGCCCATGGGCGAGCGTGTACAGATCTTGTTCGCTCCAACCAAATAAGGGCGAGCGCAGTACCGCCGCAAGCGACAGATCATCTTCAGGTGTGGCCAAAAACGAGAGCAGCGCAGTGAGGTCCTTTACCGCAAGGCTGGCTCCGATCCTAAACCTGTCTGCACCCGCAATCGCTAGTTTCTCGGACTTACAAGCGCGGATAATTTCAGGGAACATCCCTGTGCGCCCCTGAACAAGAATGAGGAAGTCACCCTCTGTAACAGGCCGCTGCTCATAGGTTCCCGTGTGGCCGATTTCGGCTGGAATAGTGACTTTCTCGTCGATCATTCGCTGTATTTCTTTGGCGACAGAATCCGCAAGTTTGACGTTGTGGTGGCTCTGGGAAACACGGTCAACCGGATCGGACCAATGACGATCGTCGTCGTCCTTGAGCGGCTCTTCTACGCGCCAAAGATCGACGCGCCCAGGCATTTGGTCCTTGAATGCGATGTGGGTCATCGGCCCACCGACGCCATGACCGTCAATCGCGTCGAAGGTGTTGTCCACCACCGACAGGACCGACCCAGAGGAGCGGAACGAGTGCTCAAGCTCAAGGCATTTAAGCCCAAGATCAATCTGAGTGAGCCGCTCTGCAAAGTGTTTCTGCATACGGTCAAATTCGGCGGGGTCGGCCCCTTGGAAGGAATAAATCGACTGTTTCTTATCGCCCACGACAAATATCGTGCGCGTTTCGTCGGCTCGTGCGCCCACGCCGCTGGTGAATTCCTGCGCTAGGTTCTCGATAACGCTCCACTGTGCGGGGCTGGTGTCTTGAGCCTCGTCCACAAGAATATGATCGATACCGCCATCCAGCCGATAAAGCACCCATTCCGCGACCCGAGGGTCGGTGAGCAAGTCACGTGCCTTTAGGATAAGATCGTCAAAATCCAGCCATCCGCGCCAGAGCTTCTTTTCCTGATATATTGGCAGGAACGCATGAGAAAATTCGTGTAGAGCCAGCGTTTTTTGGGCGGCATTGAGACTAAATCGTCGTTCTCGGATGTCCTCAATTCGTGTCATCAGATTGTTCAGACGATCCATATTCTCGTCGAATGCTTTCTGAACTGCCTTGGTCGGGAACTTACCGATTTTTGCCTTATTGGCAGACGCTCCACTTTGGAACAGGAAGGTCTTTTCAAGAACAGGAAGATCAGCAGCGGATAAAGCGTTTAGATCGAGGGCGACCAATGCGTCATGCGCGCGCTGATCGGTTGCACCGCTCGCCGCAAGCAGAGGAAGCAGCGCCGCAATGAGCGCGCCATCGTCTGGCAGAAAGGCTTGCGCCTCGATGTCCGCGCTTGAGTATCCTGCCGCAAGCCCGAAGTCGCTCCATATTTTCTCGGCGTTTGGTGTGGCAGATAGTTCAACGGCGTGTTTCGCAACTTCTTGCGTCAGATCGCCAAAATCCTGATCCGAAAAATGTTGCGCAAGCCCGTCAACTTCGCGGCGATGCGCGCCTAGAACCATTTCGTCCACAACCTCCTCGCGCAGCAAATTTGCCGCTCTGTCGTCCATTTCGACAAACTGCGGGGAAACACCAGCCTCTAGCGGGAAGCGGCGCAGCAACGAGGCGCAGAACGAGTGGATCGTTTGAATTTTCAGACCACCAGGCGCCTCAATAGCGCGGGCAAACAAGCGGCGGGCTTCTTTGAGTTCTTCTTCACCGATTGGGCCCTCGAACCCGAGTTTGGCGAGGTCTGATTTCAATTCATCAGTCTCTAACATGGCCCAACTGCCAAGACGCGCGAACAATCTGTTCTGCATTTCGCTTGCGGCAGCCTTGGTATATGTGAGGCAAAGGATATGTTGCGGAAGAACTTTATCCAGCAATAAACGTGCCACACGATCGGTCAGAACACGCGTTTTTCCCGACCCAGCATTGGCCGATAGCCAAGTCGAATCTTTGGGGCTTGCAGCTTGGACTTGGCGTTCGGTGGCGAGGTCGCGTTTCATCATTTCACTTCCTCATAATTCGGGTCCTGGCTGTCGTCCCATTCACCAAATCGCGCAAGGTGGTCATAGTCGCCATAGTGCGCCTCGACGCTGATGGCACGACGAGAGGTAAAGCCCTGTTCCGCACTGAGGTACTTGCTAATTAGTTCGTGAAGTTCGGCCCAAATATCAATCGTGGTCGTCTCCTTAAGGTCGGCATCCCGTGTACCTGGATTCGCCCCGATACCGATATATGCTGCACGCCCCACCGACACGCCCTCAACTCCCGTAATGGCACCCAGTTCGAGCATCGCGGATTCCAGCAGGAGTTGCTTATCAAAGAGTTTCTCGACCTTGGGCGTGGGTGGCGTCGTTTTGTAATCGTAGATAATGGCGCGCCCGTCATTGGCGATGTCAATGCGATCAATGATGCCCGAGAGTTTGAAATCGAGCCTATCTAACTTGATTTTGCCTCTTTTCTCAAAAAATGTCGGCGTCGCGTTCTCTTGTCTGCTGCGCTCTGATGCAACGAACCAATCTGCGACGCGGGCTAGTTTTGCGCGCCAAATGCGTTGTGCGGCGGGCCAAGGGACGTGCTCTTCGAGCGTCTTGTCAGCGACTTGCATAAGTGTTTCTTTGGTGAGTTCCGTGATAGGAATATCCCGCACGACTTCTTCAAAGATGCTGTGTAAAATTGTACCGCGAAGGGGGGCATTTGCTTCTTGTTTGAGTGGATCAAGCGGACGAAGGCCCAAGATATACTGCGCATAAATCGCGTAAGGATCGCGGATAAGCGTCTTGATCCGCGTTACCGAAAGCTGCCGAGGCCGCGCAAGCGCCGGAGGTTTAGGAGAGGGGCGTTTTTCACCCTCAATCGGCGCAGCAGGGGTTTCGAGCGCGGCAAACATATCAATGTAAACCTCACCACGTGCCCGCATTTGCGATAGGGCCGTTTTGCCACCCGTTTCTGGAAGACCCTCAAGCAAGTTGACCAAGCGGTTCACCCAGCGCGACGGAACCGTTTCGGATTCCGCATTGCGGATGGCGCGCGTTATCCAGACTTCTGGCGCGCAAACGGCCTGTTGAAAATCGTGAGCCGACAATCCAATGCGCCGTTCCGGCAGCAATAGACCCGCATCATGCCGCATTTTACGGTTTAGCCACGGATCGGGCTTGGGCGCTTCGGGCCAGACACCCTCGTTCAACCCCGATAGAATTACCAGATCGGCGCCCTGAACGCGGGCCTCAAGCGTCCCCCACATCATGATGTTCGGATGTGGCTGAATTGGATCACGCACGACCTCTTTGGCCAAAACCGCGTTAAACAGATCCATATAGTCCTGCGGCGCGAATACTCCGCCATATGCGGCCTCGGCATGTAGGGATTGCACCGCCTTCAACGCTTCCTCGCCGGCCTTTTTCTGCCAAAGCTCGCTTGGCTTGCATGGCGCTGGGCCTGCGGCAAACTTTTCGGCAGCTTCAAGGTGGGTTATGAGTTGATCTTCAAGCGGCGCGGGCCCGACATCAGCAAGCCCAAAGAGCGCATCAATAAGCCACTCAACCCACTCATTCGCGCCCTTCACCTTGTCCGACGAGGCCCAAACGCGCAAATCTCCTGCATTAGGGTGAGGGGGGCCATAACGGCGCAGCTTTAGCTCCAACTCCCGCGTCAGACGCAAATGCTCACCACGCTGATCGCTACCCGTGTTGGCGAGCGGGTGTTTCAAGAGTGTCAGGAGAACCTCTGAGGTGATTTTGCGCCCCATTAGGCTCGAAATATGCCGCAGGAACCGACCGGGGGCAGAGAGCGCAAGCGGCGATCCCGCGCTGTCATCTGGTTCGATTTTCCACTGTGACAGCGCCGCCGTTACCTGTCGGGTGAGCGTTCTGTCAGGAGTGATCAGAGCCGCAGTCTGACCTAACTCCACAGCTTCTCTGAGGCGAAGGGCAATGGCGCCAGCCTCGGCGCGGGCAGACGGAGCTTCTATTAGAGAGACGTTTTCACATGCAGCCGTCAGATCAGGCAAATGCCGACCCTCAGACATCCATTGATCCGTCACAGGAGCAGGGCGCAGCGCCAGCGAAACAAGGGCATTGCGCTCAGGGCAGGGTGGCTCGTTACCAGACCAACGGCGCACGTCGTCCTTGCTCTGGTCCATCGAATTGAGCAACTTATGAAAGCGATATTGTGGGTGATCCTCGGCGGTGAGGGCATCATCCATTCCGCCCCAAATCTCCGCAGGCATATCAAAGTCAAACCCCGGAAGAATAACCGCACCCTTGGGCAAATTTGCAACTGCAACCATTAGCTTGTGCGTTGCTCCGCGAGAGCCCGTAGACCCTGCCAAAATAATTGGGTCCTTTGGCGGATGCTCTTCCCAAGATGCAATAAGAGCGTCGATGATCATACGCTGACGCGCTTCTTGATCCAGCTCTTCCTTGGTGTCGCCAAAGTAGCGCTTTACGATACGGATAAACTCAAGCGAGCGTGCCCAGTGCCCCGATTGATCGGTAACGTCGAGGCTGGAAATACGTTCAGGATCAACGCCTTCTCCCTGCATCTCATCCATTAGGGTTGCCAAACTATCGGCAAGATCATAGAGCGCGCCGCGCGCCGCGAGGTCGGGCTGTTGATCAAGTAGCTGCGCGATGAGCTGCGTTAACTCAAGCCGCCGTCGAAGGGGCGAGACTGCGGGCGGAATCTCCGCCGCAACGCCCATCGCCAAGTTGGTCAACAAGCTGATCTTTGGCAGAAGAAGCGCGCCGTGCTGTGCAAAAAGTGCGGTAACGCGGCGCTTCATACGTTGGGTGTTCACCACCAAATGCACTCGCGCCAGTTCTTCTGGCGGTTGGTCGCGATAGCGGTGGAGCAGTCCGTTAACCAGCTCAGCGGGAAAATCACAGCCAGGCGCGACGCCGAAAATTCTTGGAGTTTGGGTTTGTTCAAACATCAGCAACGAGCGCCTCTGCGATCGGCAGGCTCTCGGGCTGACCGACATCGCACCATTTACCAGAATAGCGGTGCCCAAAAACACGACCGGATTTCATAAGCAGGTTCCAATACAAGTTGAGCGAAAATGCCGTTTCTGGAATTTCGGAAAGGCGATGCGTTTTTATGATCTGCGCACCCGTATAAAGCAACGGCCCGCCACGCGTTATTTGACCCGTTTCAAGGCAAGAGAAATCGCCTTGACCACTGCGCCCCAACGCTTGCTCTACTGGAAGGAGCAACAAAAGCGCATCCATCTTGTCTGGATCCCACTCCGCGCGCAGAACTGAAAGCGGATTTGGCCCTGACCAGACAACATCAGAATTCAACGTGAAAACCGCATCGTCGCCCAGCAACGGAAGCGCCTTGCGAAGCCCACCACCCGTTTCAAGCAACTCATCACGCTCATCAGAGAAAATGACGTTGGTATCCTGAAAATGCGCGACAAGTTGATCGGGCAGATAGTGAATATTCATCACCGTGCGGAGCTTTTCCTGCTGCGCAAGGGCATATGCGTAATCGGCGAGGGGTTTGCCGTTAACGGGGATCATTGGCTTGGGCATAGTGTCGGTCAGCGGTGCCATCCGAGTGCCTTTGCCCGCAGTGAAGATCATTATCGATTCAGGCATCCGGACCCTCAAGGCGGCGCAATACCGGCAGGGTTGGGGCAGGGAGGGACTCGTTCAATATCTGGCGTAATTCCCGAAGGCTGGGATGCGCCAAATCACGCTGAAGGTGGTCCCAAACTCGTGGTAAAAACGCGAGATAGTGACGCTTACCCTTGTTAAGCGAAAGGTTGGCCAAGACGCCAAGAATGCGCAAATTACGCTGTGCCGCTTGTACACAGAACCCTTCGTGGAACTCGTCGGACTCCATATTTGTTTTGTCTAGGAAATGTTGAATTGTAGCCTCGCGGGTCTCTTCGCTTACATCGCGTCGGGCATCCTCAAGGAGTGATGCAAGATCATACGCAGGATGACCCAAGTGCGCGTCCTGAAAATCCAGCACGCCGACGCGCGCCACGCCGTCACGTTTTGGCAGCCAAAGCAAGTTATCTGCATGATAATCCCGAAGCAATATGCGCGGAGATTTCGGATATGTCCGTTGCAATGCGGCCTCAAGAATACGCGATGCGTCTTGCATTACCTGCAGCACGTCATGATCAGTCGTGGTCTTCAGATAGATATCAAAAGCGGGCGCGATCGCCGCGACCATTGTTGCGGGATCTAACTCAGGCAAGTCTTGTGGGGGCGGGGCCTCTTGTGCCGCGATCAATAAGTCCGTTGCGCCTAGATACAGAGTTTTCTCCACTGACGCATCGCGAGCGATAACTCTCGAAAACAGATCATCGCCTAGATCCTCGAGCAACAACTCAAGCGGCGAGCGCGCCAGAATTACTGGCGCTGAAAGACCAAGACTTATGAGATGTTCGTCAATCTTGATGAAATCAGCAACGCCATCCTTGCGGTCGTCTCTGGCATCCATGTGGATCATTGAGCCATATGCAGGATGTTGCCAGCGTGCATACCGCCGACCTGAAGCATCACCCGCAAGCGGCGTTACAGTGACGCCACTCGGATTCGCAAGAAGGATATCATAGCGATCAGGCATCAAGACCCTCCCTCAGTTTCTCCCAGTGGTCTGAATTTGAAGAAAGCGTAAGTTTGCGTGCGTCACCCCCGTCAGAAGCGAAATTCAGCCAAAGCGCATTCTCTGGCGTTTCTTGGCCAAGTCGATCGGGCCACTCAATCAAACATAGAGAGTTCTCAAAAGCTTCATCCAGCCCCAACTCCCACGCTTCGTCCGGATGGGTAAGCCGATACAGGTCGCAGTGCCAGATTGGAAAATCCCGCCCGTCGTATGTTTGGACGATTGTAAATGTCGGGGAGGGAATGTCCTCTGGTGCGTCCAGAAGTTCTTGGATGAGAGCACGGCAAAAGAAACTTTTCCCAGCCCCAATCGGCCCCTCAAGCAAAACCGTGTCGCCCGCCGCAAGAGCGCCCGCGAACGATTTGGCTAGTCGAGCAGTATCCTCTGGAGAGGAAAGAGAAATTTGATGGCGGAACGAAGACATACCCCGAATTTAACGCAGCCCCGCCGCGCCGCAAGGGCGATCATGCCTCGATTTTCAAAAGTGGCGCATCTTTGCTTTCTGAAACACGCTCTGATGCCGTTAATTGGAGTGGCATTGCGAACTCATTTTCGACTGGTACCAAGAGCGGCTTTACCTGAGCTTGAGGCATTCCAAAGGCGATAAGGGTGCCGCCGCCCGTAAGCGGCGAAAGACGGCACGACATTTGCCGACCATTGAGAAGCCGTGCGTTAAAGCTCTGTTTCTCGCGCGGACCTGCTTGATTGAAGTATTCCTGAACGGCAACCCAGATACTGCTGGGTTCGCTTTGATGACGCCAGTATTTCATTGCGTCCGTAACTGTTGCCTCACCCAGCATCACGCCCGGATCAACGCCCCAAAGTTCGCTATACGCAGAGTTGGACATCGTCAGCATTCCGTCGTTGGTAAACACGGCGATTGCTTCGGAGAAGCTGTCCAGAACAGCCTGACTTGCCTCAAGTTCCCCGCGAAAATGCCGAGTTAGAGACATTTCGGACGAGATATCTTCAAACAGGAACGCAACCGCTCCATCCGGATGAGGGCGCCCCGTCACACGGTAGGTCTGACCTGACGCAAGCGACCATGTTTCACTGAATGTACCATCCTCGGCCGCGGCTTCAAGCGCGGCCATTTGCGCGCGCCAACTTTTGTAATTCTTGGGCTCTGGGATCATTTGCGCCTCTCGCAACTTGTCGAGAAAGTTGAACAACGTTGGACGCAACGAGAGAAACATTGGTTGCAGTCCCGTAAGGTCGGTAAGGGCGGGATTAAACAGAGCGAGCTGTCGTTTCTTGTCAAAAATCGCAAGACCCGTCGGCAGATGTGCGAAGGTTTTCGCGAGGGTTTGAACAAAATCGCGCAAGGCAGTTTCGGCGCGCACCGCACTGTCCGCGTTGGTCGCAAAATGAAGCGATTCTGACCCGATTGTTGAGCTATACACCTCATACCAGCGCGGTTTAGGCTCGTTTGGGAATGTCACAGACACCCGATGCATCCGCCCCTCGGGGGAGCCTTGAGACAGCGAGACTTTATCAAATACGCGCGCTGGCGGCCACGTTTTGACGGGGTTATCCGCGCTTTGATCGAATTCCTGTGCGAGAGCCATATATGAAGAATTCGCCCAAGTGATTTGCCCTTCGCCGGTTTGCTGCCACACTAGATAGGGCGATATTTCCGCAGTTTGGCGCAGCGTCGCCAGCTCATTCTGCATCGCATTCATGGAATGCGGATCGATGCTGGTTTCTGTTGCGGCGGCTTTGTCTTCGATCAATTCAATACGTGCAATTCCGTTCCACCACTCTGCGCGAATTTCGGCTTTGTCTGATGGGTCGGAGGTGCGGATATTAAGAATACCTTCCTTGGCCAGTTGCGTCATTTCAAGCGGAAGATTAGGAAAGCGCGAGTGGGTAAGAGAGCAGAAACGCTGCCAATCAGAAGTGCCCTTGGGTCGCGACTCAAGCAAGGCGAGCGCACGATCTGAGGCGTCCACAAGTGCCTCTTCATCAAACAGGAAGACCAGTGAGTTATCTTCGTTATGGATAAGCTCACGCGGTGCGAACTGTGGTTTTTGCCATGAGTAATAGGAAAAAAGAAACGCCCCGATCAGCGCCGCGATGAACGCGACGACGGTTGTAAAGGCGAGAATTTCAAATGTGACTGTGGCCAATGCTCTGATCCGGATTCATGTATCAGGTGGAGTTTCGCGCAGAGTGGTTAATGCACAGTTAACCTAAGGTTGTAATGTTTGGAACATCAAACCGTATAGGTTGGATTTTCGCCCAGACTGCCGCGATTGTCATCATGCACCGTCAGAACATCCAGCGGCCAGACGACCTCAACCACCGCGCCACATTTTTGCGGACGTTCGGCCGCCGCAAGGAACGGGTCGGCGCCATTGGCAAAGCTTAGTTCTGCACCTGAGCGTTCCAGCAAGGTCTTCGCGATAAACAATCCAAGCCCCATCCCCTCATAGCCGGGTCTGCGTTGTTTTTCGCCCGCCATACGTTTGCGCACGAAGGGTTCTCCGATGCGGCCGATCAGATGCGGAGGGAAGCCCGCGCCGTCGTCGACAATTCGAAACTGAATGCGGTCAGCGGTCCAAGCGAGATCAATCCACACGTTGCCGTTCGAGAAGTCTACGGCGTTTTGCACGAGATTACGCAGGCCGTGAATAACCTCTGGGCGGCGGTAAATCTCGGGGTGTTCGCGCGCGCCGCTCGGGGATGGCCCGACATGAAAATGGATCGTCGGGCCGCGGTCGAGGTGCGGCTCGGCGGCCTCGCGGACGACGGCCTCAAAGGGCGCGGTATGCATATGCAGATCGTCTTTGCCTGCGCGCCCCATTGAACGCAATATTTCACGACATCGATCCGCTTGGGTTCCGATGAGAATTGCATCCTCTTTGAGGTCCGAGCCGTCCTCAAGCTCATCCACCATCTCAGCGGCGGCGAGTTTTATTGTGGCGAGCGGCGTGCCCAACTCATGTGCGGCGGCCGCAACGACGCCCCCAAGATCCGTAAGCTTTTGTTCACGGGCAAGGGCCATTTGTGTGGCCAGCAAGGCCTCGGACATTGAGTGAATTTCATTTGTCACCCGCCGTGCATATAGAGCAAGGAAAACCGTGCCGATTACGATTGAAAGCCAAAACCCAAAGAGCAAAATAGGATCAAGCGCGTAAACATGGCCCTGCCCATCATGCAGCGGTATCCCCACAATCGCGAGCAAGGTGGTCAACGCCAGAGCGACCGCACCCAACAACAGTGTCGATTGCAAAGTCAAAACCGTTGCCGAGATCGTGACGGGTACAAGGATCAAAAGCGCGAACGGATTGTGCAAACCGCCCGTAAGATACAGCAGGAACATCAGCTGCGAGATATCAAACAGCAACATCAACACTGCTTGGCTTTCGCTTAGGCGCTTGTTCTCGGGATATACAAACATCGCGATAAAGTTCGCCATCACCGACGCTGAAATCGCCAGATAACAGAGACCCAGATCAAGCTGGATGTCGTAGTATTGACGGGCAACGAAAATCGCGAGGATCTGCCCGAAAATCGCCACCCATCTTAGGACGATAAGCGTGCGGAGCCTAATCCAGTCGCTGCGTGCGGATTGGTGAATGGCCAAGGATTGTGGTTCTGTCATCGAATACCCATATTGTGCGGCAAGTTGCACAGTTGCATGTCATGGTAAACACAGCGATGAACTGCGCGAAACCAAAAAGGATATCTGCATGGGACGTATCATACTAATCGCATCTGTTGGAGTGGCGGCTGTGTTGTTGGGGACAACGGCGTTTTTGTCGATGGGTTCCGGTGAATCCAAATTCGAGCAATGCAGCGTGAACAAGATCGCCGGCGGAACCTCAGCAATTGGCGGTCCGTTCTCTTTGATCGACGAAACAGGCACCCGCGTCTCGGATACCGAAGTCCTGACCAAACCATCTCTGATCTATTTTGGATATACATTCTGTCCCGATGTGTGTCCGCTGGATGCCTCCCGTAATGCAGAGGCCGTGGATATTCTAGACGCTGAGGGCGTAGAGACCACGCCGATCTTTATTTCCATCGATCCTGCCCGCGATACCCCAGAGGTCATGGCAGAATATACCGACGTCATGCATGAACGCATGATCGGGCTGACTGGTACAGAAGAGGACGTAAAAGCCGCCTCCCGTGCCTACAAGACCTACTACAGCAAGAACGACAGCGAAGATGACGAATATTATCTCGTGGACCACTCGACGTTTACATATCTTTATTTGCCCGAGCGCGGAGTGGTTGAGTACTTCAAACGCGACGATACCGCCGAAGATATGGCAGAGCGCGTGGCGTGCTTTGTGAATAACTCGTAGGTAACGCAGATGTTGGCTGTCGAAAATTGACCTCTTGGTATCGACTGCATACAAGTGATTGGCAGGACAACATATAGGTGCGCCCATGAAGGACCGTGAACTAGACGACATCGGTGAAGACAAGACGCTCTTGCTCTTGGACGATGACGAGCCGTTTTTGCGGCGCCTAGCGCGTGCGATGGAGAAGCGTGGCTTTGAGCCAGAGATGGCGGGTTCCGTTGCGGCGGGCCGCGCGATCGCGACGGCGCGCCCTCCTGCTTATGCGGTGATTGATCTGCGACTTGAGGATGGAAACGGGCTTGATGTTGTTGAGGTCCTTCGCGAGAAGCGGCCAGATGCAAAGATTATCGTTCTGACCGGATACGGAGCGATTGCGACGGCGGTTGCCGCCGTGAAAATTGGCGCGACGGACTACCTTTCCAAACCAGCCGACGCAAATGACATCGTAGGCGCGCTATTGGCCAAGACAGACGCTTTGCCTCCGCCACCTGATAATCCGATGTCTGCGGACCGTGTTCGTTGGGAACATATTCAACGTGTGTACGAGCTTTGTGATCGGAACGTCAGTGAAACCGCGCGGCGTTTGAATATGCACCGCCGCACGCTTCAACGCATCCTCGCCAAACGTTCTCCGCGTTAAAGTAGCGCCAAAAGCTCGGCATGACGCGCGGTGAAATCATTGCGCGTCTGAACGGGAGGCCTAAGAGTTATATCCAGACCCTCACGGTATTTCTGATCTGGCTTGCCAAACAGCTTGTCTGCTTCGGACTCCGAGAAGCCAGCGATTTGGGTGGCTTCCATCCATGCAGAAATCCGGTCTGCGCGTTTGATCTGTTTTTTGACAGATACTGGGATCTGCGCAGGGAGCCCAAACCTCACGTGGATGGCTGAAACCAAGCGCACATCCAGCGCCTCATACCCCGGACCAACGGCGGCCTTTACCGGCGAGATCATATCACCAATCACGTATTCCGGCGCGTCATGCAGGAGCGCAGCAAGCCGCCACTTAGCTGGGGCATTCGGCGCAATACGTCCATAGATTTGCTCGACAAGCAGCGAGTGCTCGGCCACGGAATACGCATAGTCTCCAGAGGTTTGCCCGTTCCAGCGCGCGACAAATGCAAGGCCGTGGGCGATATCTTCTATTTCGATATCCACGGGCGTTGGATCAAGCAGATCAAGGCGTCGTCCAGACAGCATACGTTGCCAAGCGCGCGGTTGTTTCGCCATAGATTTCGTTCCCTTGCGTTATTGTTATGGCTAGCCGCCGACCCTAGATAAGTAAAGAACTTCCCATTTTTAGGGCGGCTTTTGGGCGGCTTGCCTTATGTTGCCTAGGGATGCAAGGGGTGCTATTGGCCACCCAAACGCTTTGTAAAGGAACCACCCAATGGCGAACGACTATATCGTTAGAGACATTAGCCTCGCGGAATTCGGCCGCAAGGAATTGGATATCGCAGAAACAGAGATGCCGGGCCTTATGGCTTTGCGCGCGGAATATGGTGAAAGCAAACCCCTCAAGGGCGCTCGCATTGCCGGCTCACTTCATATGACGATCCAAACGGCGGTGCTGATCGAGACATTGGTCGCATTGGGTGCAGATGTGCGCTGGGCGTCGTGTAACATCTTCTCGACACAGGATCACGCGGCGGCGGCAATTGCTGCGGGTGGAACACCGGTCTTCGCAATCAAAGGCGAAACGCTTGAGGAATACTGGGACTACGCCGACAAGATTTTCCACTTCGAAGAAGGCACATGTAACCTCATCCTTGATGATGGTGGCGATGCGACAATGTACATCCTCTTGGGTGCGCGCGTCGAAGCGGGTGAAACGAATCTGATCGAAGTTCCGACAAGCGACGAAGAAGTGGCCTTCTTTGCGCAAATCAAAAAGCGCCTCAAAGAGTCACCCGGCTGGTTCACAAAACAGCGTGACGCAATTCAGGGTGTTTCTGAGGAAACAACAACTGGTGTGCACCGTCTTTATGATCTGGTGAAGTCTGGCCACCTGCCGTTCCCTGCGATCAACGTGAATGACTCGGTTACCAAATCGAAATTCGACAACAAGTATGGCTGTAAAGAGAGCCTTGTAGACGGCATTCGCCGCGCAACTGACACGATGATGGCCGGTAAGGTTGCCGTTGTGTGCGGTTATGGTGATGTGGGCAAAGGCAGCGCCGCAAGCCTTCGTGGCGCGGGCGCACGGGTTAAGGTAACCGAAATCGATCCGATTTGCGCGCTTCAGGCTGCGATGGATGGATTTGAAGTGGTTGTACTTGAGGACGTAGTTTCCTCGGCTGATATCTTTATCACGACGACGGGCAACAAAGACATCATTCGCATTGAGCACATGCGCGAAATGAAGGACATGGCGATCGTTGGCAATATTGGCCACTTCGACAATGAAATTCAGGTCGCTTCGCTCAAGAACCACAAGTGGACTAATATCAAAGACCAAGTTGATATGATCGAGATGCCATCCGGCAATCGCTTGATCCTGCTGTCCGAAGGACGCTTGCTGAACCTTGGCAACGCCACTGGGCATCCGTCTTTTGTTATGTCTGCCAGCTTTACCAATCAGGTTCTGGCGCAGATCGAGCTTTGGACCAAAGGCAACGAGTACAAGAACGACGTGTATATCCTGCCCAAGCACCTCGACGAGAAAGTCGCCCGTCTGCATTTGGATCGCATCGGTGTGAAGCTCTCGAAACTTGCCAAAGATCAGGCTGATTATATCGGTGTGTCCGTGGATGGACCGTATAAGCCAGAGCATTACCGCTACTAAGCTAGCGATATTTCGAGCCTTTAGCCGTCCCATTGATTTGGGGCGGCTTTTTTGTTTGCGAAGTTTTCTTTGTGAAAGCACCCAATTTTGCTACGCTCCCGATCAGAGCATATTCAGCTCGCAGCTTTTAACGGGCAGTGCCCATCATTTACGGAGACTTATTGTGGGAAAACGGGACGACCTAATTGCAAAATACGCCGACGATTTAAAGAACAAATGCGGCATTACGCCAGATATGGATTTGCTTACGAAGGTCACGATCGGCTGTGGTCCAGCGATCTATGACGATGATGCATCTACGGTAGCAGGCTCGCAGCCGTCCGAACTCGAAACGGTCAAAAACAACTTTCTCATCAAGAAACTCGCAATGTCCGATGGCCCGCAATTGATGGAGGGTATTCAATCCGTCCTCAATACATACGGTCAGTCAGAGCGTAACAAATACCGCGCGGTCGTGTATTATATGCTGGTGAAGCATTTTAATCGTGAGCATATCTACGGCTAGTTTCTGTTTGGGCGTCCTCGTTTTGGGGGCGCCTTTACCTGTTAATGCATCATAAAGCATTGATATTAATTCAAATTTTAGGAATGAAAAGCTTGAGAATGCGCGCTTGCTGGGATACCCATGGCTTATCCCGTCAGGACGACAGGAACCTTACATAACACGTGTGGTGCTCAGTGAAGCGCGTGGGGTGATGGAGGGTTCCGAGTGGGTCGGGACCCTCCAATTTTATTGTGCAGCAGCCATCAGGCGATAGACGATCTGTGCTGTGGTGAAATCCCACGCGATCTCGCCGTTAGGGGCAAGTTCAACAACGTCAATGCCCACGCATTTCCGCCCCTTGAGTGCATGCTCAACCAGATGCAGCGCTTGATAATACCCAAGGCCGCCAGGAACAGCCGTACCAGTTGCGGGCATTTGCGAGGGGTCCAATCCGTCCACATCAAATGAGACATACACGTGCTCTGGAAAATCTTCGGGAAGATCGACTGCGTGTATTCCCTCTGTCACCAATTTCTCGGCATCCACATAGAACACGTTGTTGCGCGCGCGGCTTTCTGTCTCTTGCTCACAGAGTGCGCGCACACCAAATTGCGCAAGCTTAATTCCCTCCTCCGAGAGCAGGTGCATGACCGACGCGTGCGAGTGCTTCTCGTCTTGATAGGCAATACGAAGATCAGCGTGCGCGTCGATCTGGATCACGCCAATCGGTTCCCCCAAGGCCCGCGCAACTCCCATTACGGCCCCATAAGAAAGCGAATGCTCGCCACCTAATGTTACGGGAATACGTCCGTCACGCGCGGCGCTGGATGTGCGCTCTGCGATACGCTCCATCACCTCTGGCAATGTGCCTTCGCAATCCACTTCTGTTTCGGTGAAAATGCCCGATGCACAGGGAACCGATCCGTTACAGAGGCGCTCAAGCTCATTGCTGGCTTCAAGGATGGCGGCAGGGCCGGCTTGGGTGCCGGCACCATAGGAAACGGTCCGCTCAAGCGGTACAGGGATAACCCGAAACAACGCGGATTCATCACGCTCGCTGGCGGTTAGTTCGCTCTCAAGAAAGATCGACATTTAGGAAAGCCTATTGCGGAAGTTGGTATAGTTGAATTTGCGTACCATCGTGAGCTCGTCTGTTTCCGAGTTCCACAACGCAATCGACGGGAGCGCAACGCCATTGAAGGTGTTGGTTTTGACCATCGAGTAATGCGCCTGATCAAGGAACGCGATGCGCTCTCCGATCTTGAGCAGTTCGGCGCGGGAATAGTCACCGATCACATCCCCAGCAAGGCAAGAAGGCCCGCCCAGTCTATATAGGTGCCCCTCGCTAACTTCGTTCAGCATCGCAGGGCGATAGGGTGCCTCGATCACGTCGGGCATATGGCAGGTGGCGGAAATGTCGGTGATCGCAAGGTTCATACCGTTGGTCGGTAGATCGAGGATTTCGCCCACCAGAATGCCAGCGTCCAACGCCACGGCTTCGCCTGGCTCAAGGTAAATTTGCAAGCCGGTTCTCGTCCGCAGGTCCTTGATGAACTCAATCAGAGCCGTACGATCATAATCTGCACGGGTGATATGATGACCGCCACCAAAGTTGAGCCATTTGAGCTGGTCAGCATAAGGCAGAATTCGAGCCTCAATCGCGTCCCATGTCCGTTTCAGTGGCTCAAACCCTTGTTCGCAAAGCGTATGGAAATGAAGGCCGTCGACACCCTCTAAATCTTTATCGGTAAGCTGTGAAATCGGAATACCCAAGCGCGAACAAGGCGCGCAGGGATCATACTTGGGAATTTCACCCTCGGAATGTTCGGGGTTAATCCGTAGGCCAACCTGAACGGGCTTGGATGCGGCACTAACGCGCGGCAGGAACCGCTCTTTCTGGCCGATAGAGTTGAAAATGAGGTGATCGGAGAGTGCGATAATTTCATCGATCTCGCTCTCTTTATAACCCGCACAGAAGGTCGCAACCTCACCGCCGTACTCTTCGCGAGCGAGCCGCGCTTCGTACAGGCCAGAGGCGCATGTGCCATGCAGATATTGACGTATCATCGGCGCAAGGGCGAACATCGAGAACGCCTTGAGCGCCGAGAGGATATGCGCGCCCGATTGGTCCGCAACCTCGGCAAGCATCGCAAGGTTACGCGCAATCGCGATTTCATCCACCACGAAACACGGGCTAGGAACGCGCGCCAAATCAAAGCGTTCGAATGCGCCCGCGTCACCAGCCTGTGTTTGCATGAATTCGGTCATTTCTAGAACTCCACTGGTCCTTCAAGCTCGTGCACTTGCCACGGAAGTCCGTGCTCGTTGAGCATATCCATGAATGCGTCTGGGTCGAGTTGCTCCATGTTCCACACACCCGGATCGCGCCAGATACCCTTAAGGACCATCGCTGCACCAATCATAGCAGGAACACCCGTGGTGTAGGACACCGCTTGGCTACCGACCTCTTCGTAACATACTTCGTGGTCACAGACGTTGTAGATGTAATAGGTCTTTTCTTCACCGTCTTTCAGACCAGTCGCGATATCACCGATACAGGTCTTGCCCTTGGTCAATTCGCCAAGCTCGGAAGGATCAGGCAGAACAGATTTGAGGAACTGAAGCGGGATGATCTCTTGGCCGTTGTGCATGACGGGCTCAATCGAAGTCATGCCGATCCCCTCAAGCACACGGACGTGGTTGATGTAGGCATCACCGAATGTCATCCAGAAACGCGCACGCTTGATCTCGGGGAAGTGGGTTTTCAGGCTTTCGAGTTCTTCGTGGTACATAAGGTACATGTTTTTCACGCCGACCTCAGGGAAGTCGTATGCAACCTTATGTGTCATCGCGGGTGTGGTGACCCAATCGCCATTCTCCCAGTGCCGCGCTTCGGCGGTGACTTCGCGGATGTTGATCTCGGGATTGAAGTTTGTGGCGAAAGCCTTGCCGTTATCGCCGCCATTGCAATCCAGAATGTCGATCTGTGTGATCGTGTCGAGCTTGTGTTTCTTTAGCCAAGTCGCGAACACCGAAGTAACGCCCGGATCAAAACCAGAGCCAAGAATACAGGTCAGGCCAGCTTCTTTGAACTTGTCTTGATAGGCCCACTGCCAGTGGTACTCAAATTTCGCTTCATCTTCGGGCTCGTAGTTCGCCGTGTCGAGATAATGGATTCCCGCTTCGAGGCAGGCATCCATCAGTTTCAAATCCTGATAAGGAAGTGCGAGGTTCACAAGGAGTTCGGCACCAGACGAGCGGATAAGCGCAACTACTGCGTCCACGTCCATCGCGTCGACTTCGGCGGTATTGATGGTCACACCAGTGCGCTCTTTTACGCTCGCGGCGATCTCGTCGCACTTGAATATGCGGCGCGATGCCAGCGTGATCTCGGTAAAGATATCCGAGTTCATAGCCATTTTATGTACAGCGGCGGATGATACTCCACCTGCTCCGATGACGAGTGTTTTGCCCATCTTTCCCTCCTGATAGAGTGATTATTCGTAGTAAGTATAACCGTTAATGCTATCGCGGTAAGCCGCCATAAGCGTTTTTCGGTCCCGAGCGTTTAGACGTTTTTCCGAGATTTCCTTGTCGATCCGTGCGCGGAATGCGTCAACACAATCACGCGGATCATATTCGACATATGAAAGAACCTCGGCGATAGTGTCGCCCTCTTGTTCATGCACAAGATCAAAGCTCCCGTCATCGCGCAGGTCGATTGTCGCGACGTTGGTATCGCCGAACAGGTTATGCAGATCACCAAGCGTTTCTTGATACGCCCCGACAAAGAACGCGCCGATATAGTAGTTCTTTTCGGTGTCTAGCGAATGGACGGGCAGGGATGGCGAAATGCCATCGGCAAGGATGAACTTGTCGATCTTGCCGTCCGAGTCACAGGTAATATCCGAAAGCACCGCGCGGCGGTCAGGTGCCGTATTGAGCATCTGAAGCGGAACCATCGGATGGATCTGATCAATCGCCCAAACATCAGGAAGAGATTGAAACAGCGAGAAATTACAGTGGTAGATGTCTGCAAGTTGCTCAAGATGCGCGTCCACATCCGGCGCGGTGCCGACCTCTGGAGCGATCTCTTTGATCTTGGACATCAGGTAGAGGTATATCCGCTCGGCCCGCGCCATTTGGCGAAGGTCTATATATCCACGACGGAAAAGCGCACGCAGCTCCGCACGATAGAAATCGGCATCGTTGATACATTCCTGAAGGCGCTGTGGCCCCAAGTACCCCGAGATCGCCGCAAGATCGGACACAAAGTGGTGGTCGTCTTCGGCGGGCGGTGTCTCTTTGTTGGAGTCATAGAGCGTCGCTTCTAGGACGTTGAACACCAACATCGAAGAGGTCGCAACAACGGCGCGCCCGCTCTCGGTTACGATGATCGGATGGGGGATTTCGGCCTCGTCCATTGCGTAGGCGACGGTCTCAACCACATTTGCGCTGTATTCATCGACGGAATAGTTGATCGAGTTTTCGCTTGTCGTTTTCTCGCCGGTGTAATCGACACCAAGGCCACCCCCCAGATCAAGATGGGAAAGCGGCGCGCCTTCGCGTGTGAGTTCAACAAAATAGCGACAGGCTTCACCAACGGCGCGGCGTACATCGTTCACATCGGGGATCTGGCTTCCGAGGTGGGAATGTTGGAATTTCAGGCAATGCAACAGACCCGCCGCTTTCAAACGGTCAACAACGTCAACAAGCTGGTTGGTATGCATCCCGAATGTCGAACGGTCGCCCGAACTTTCGGCCCAGTTTCCGCTTATGCGATTGGTGAGTTTTACGCGAACGCCAAGGCGCGGCTCCTCGCCCAATTCTTCATAAACCGCAAGAACAGTGTCGAGTTCCTTGGGGCTCTCCAGAACAATAACCGTGTTGAACCCAAGCTTGCGAGAAAGGATCGCCAAGCGGATAAACTCGGCATCTTTAACGCCATTACACACGATAAGCGCATCACGCGCCAAGGGCTGTGCGAGGGCAATGACAAGCTCTGGCTTGGACCCCGCTTCGAGCCCATAAGAATAGGGTTTACCAAACTCAACGATGCGGTCGATGACCTGCGCTTGTTGGTTCACCTTGATCGGAAATACCGCGCGATAATCGTTTTGATAGCCGACACGTTTGATCGCCTTCGCGAAGCTCTCGTTGATTGTGCGAATGCTGCTTTCCAGAAAGGAGCTTACACGTAATACAAGCGGCGCATGGATGCCCCGTTCCTCAAGATCATGAAGAATAGACGGAAGGCTCACCGCAGGCGCATCAGGATTCAGCGGATTCTTGAGGCCAAGATCGCCATTCTCCATCACGGACACAAGGTCCATGCCCCATCTGTCGATGGCATATACAGAGTTCGCAGGTGTCGAAGTATCAGTCACGGCAGCGTCCATTCACAATAATATTGACGGTCACATGAAAAGTTTTTCGCTCAATACGCTTTCCCCGACGTATTGCAATTGAAATCTGTCGGGGGTTACAATTTCACTCCAGCCAACTCGCAGACAATATCCCATTCTTCGGGCGTTACGGGCTGAACCGAGAGCCGCGTATTGTTCACGAGCGCCATATTTTCAAGGCGCGGGTCTTCTTTGCACATCGCAAGAGTGACGGGATTTTGCACTGGTTTTACGGCGCGAATATCCACGCATTCCCAGCGCTCATCGTCGGTGGTGCTATCTGGGTGTACAGTTTTGCAGACCTCGACGATTCCAACAACGGCTTTCTCTTTCTGCGAGTGATAGAAAAATCCAAGATCGCCAAGCTCCATCAAGCGCATATTGTTCCGCGCCTGATAGTTCCGCACACCGTCCCATTCTTCGCCTACGTCCCCTTTGGCGACCTGATCATCCCAGCTCCAAGTGCTTGGTTCTGATTTGAACAACCAAAAGGCCATTATCCGATCACCCGATTCCAAAGTTGCAGATCGACGGATTCAAACAAACCCGCCTTGGCGTAGGGATCATTATCGGCCCACTCTTGCGCTTCGGCAATGGTTGTGACGTTCAAAATAACGAGCGATCCGCACATATCACCGTTTTCATCCAGAAACGGCCCCGCTTGGGCGACGCCTGTGGCCTTCAGGTACGCAACATGCGCGTCACGGTTTGCTTTGCGCACTTCAAGAGCACCGGGTTTGTCTTTGGCGATTAGGGCTACGAACATTTATTCCTCCTTCAGGGGACGTGCGAGGAGTGCTTCCATCGCGTCTTTGATATTCAGTTTATTGGCCAGAATTGCTGCAACGACGCGCGTGATTGGCATGTCTATTCCGTGCTTTTGAGCAAGGTTAGAGACAGCTTCTGCGGTTTTCGCGCCTTCGACCGTTTGATTGGGGTCAAAACTGGTTTGCGCACCGATGGCATATCCAAAACTGTAATTCCGGCTGCGTTGTGATGTGCAGGTAAGCGTCAAATCACCAAATCCCGACAAGCCAGCGAGCGTTTTGGGTTCGGCGCCAAGGGCAATCGCGAGGCGTTGAATTTCGGCATAACCGCGCGTCATGACCGCCGCACGCGCACTCTCGCCATACCCCGCGCCAATGGCGGCGCCGCAGGCGATTGCGATGACGTTCTTGAGCGCGCCGCCAAGTTCGGCCCCCGTAACATCGGACGTTCGATATAACCTGAGTGCAGGTGTCGAAAGTTCGGATTGTATGTCCTTGAGGGACTCGCTCGGCCCCGCAAGCGTCAGCGCGGTTGGAAGCCCCGCCGCGATGTCCACGGCAAAACTTGGCCCAGTCAAGACGCACGCCGTGGCCGAAGGCACTTTTGATTTGATCGTCGCAGTCGGCCCCAGACCAGTCGCAAGATCTACGCCCTTACAGCACGCAACGAGAATCTTACCCGCGAATAGTGCCGCGTTAGTCTCTAGAAACGCGGCAAGCCTTTGGGTGGGAATGACCAGCAGGATGATTTCCGCTTGGCAGGCTTTGGTCAGGTCCGAAGTAATGCCTAACGCTTCGGGCAAGTGTGCATCCGGTAGACGCAAGGCGTTCACCCGCTCTGTACACATACTCTCCACCGCAGAGTCATCCCGCGCCCAGAGGGTGATGTCTGGCCGCGCGTTCGCGAGCGTTATTGCGAGGGCCGTGCCGAATGCGCCAGCGCCAAGAACGGATATGCTCATGCTTTTGCTCCCTTCTTTCCAGAGCCAAGCATAGATTTGCTAGCCGTGTCGAGGGGCCATCTGGGACGGGCGGACAAGGTCATGTCGTCTTGGTGCCCAGCGCGAAAACGCTCAAGCCCCGCCCAAGCGATCATCGCGGCATTATCCGTACAGAGCGCAAGCGGCGGTGCTAGAAAACGAGTGTTGTTCTCGGCAGCAACAGTCTCTAACGCGCTGCGAATGTCCATATTTGCGGAAACCCCGCCCGCAACGGCAAAGGTCGGCACGGGCGGATTTTCGGCAAGGTAAACTGTCAGCGCGCGCCGTGATTTTTCATTAAGCACAGCGGTCACGGATTGCTGAAACCCTGCGCTGAGGTCGGCCTGATCCTGTTTGGTTAGTCCACCTTTGGCAGCAACCACAGAATCCCGCGCTCGAAGCACCGCAGTCTTGAGGCCAGAAAACGACATATCGCACCCCGCCCGATCAAGGAGTGGTCGAGGGAAGCGGAACCGAGCGGGATCGCCGTTAAGGGCCGCTTGCTCCACATTCGGCCCACCTGGTTGGGGCAGTGCGAGCAGTCTGGCGATTTTATCGAAGGCCTCGCCAGGCGCATCATCAATCGTCCCGCCGAGCCGTGTGAAGTCATCGACGCCACGGACAATCAGGAACTGGCAATGCCCACCAGACACCAGAAGCATCAAATAAGGAAACGGAACTGAATCCGTAAGCCGAGGAGTCAGCGCGTGCCCCGCCAAATGATTGACCCCGATAAGCGGCGTCCCTGTCGCGGCGGCAATACCCTTGGCGCACATAACGCCAGAGATTACCCCGCCAATCAGCCCCGGTCCGGATGTGACGGCAATCGCATCCAGTTCAGAAAACGAAAGGTCGGCCGCGGCCATAACGTCCGCGACGCAGTAATCCAGCTTCTCGGCATGTGCGCGCGCGGCAATTTCGGGAACGACGCCGCCGAAATCCTTGTGCAGTTCAGCTTGTCCGACCACGACTTGCGCCAGTATCTCGGGCTCGGAGCCTTCGGTATGGCGCACGATTGCCGCTGCGGTGTCGTCGCAGCTACTTTCAATTCCGAGAACAGTGAGTTGCCTTGGCATTCGCGATCCTTTCTATTGGCAGGTAACATTCTCGTTCACGCTAAACAATCGGTAGTTTCCCAATGTCCAGCCAAGCCCCGATACTGTTGCTTACGCGGCCTTTAGGTGCGGCGGAGGATTTTGTTAAGCGATTAAAGATGCCAACCGATGCGCAGTTTATATTGGCACCCTTGATGCGAATTGAAACACTTAGCGCTCCGCAAGAGTTTGAGGCAGCGGTGTTAACCTCCAGAAATGGGGTTGTGAGCGAGGGCGTGGGTCGTGTCGCCTATTGCGTCGGAGCGCGGACAGCAGAACGGGCGATTGAGCAAGGTTACGAGGTGCGCCACACCGCGTTGGATGCAGAGCGCTTGGTGGCTTGGCTCGTCTCTAACCCGCCTGAAAATGACCTTTTGCATATGCGCGGTGAGTATGCGCGCGGCGAGATTGCCAAACGCCTGAGCGATGCGGGCATTCGATGTGACGAGCAGATCGTATATCGGCAAGTTGCTACGCCACTAACCCAAGAAGCGTTCGAAGTTCTGCGCCGCGATCAGGATGTGCTGATCCCTCTATTTTCTCCTCGTTCTGCGACTTTGTTCGTTGAAGAATGCACGCGCCTTGGGTTGGATTTACGCGAAAATAAGCATGCAAAGATCATCGCACTGAGCCAAGATGTCGCGCATTGCATCCCGAAGCAGTTGAGCGCTAATATAGTGGTATGTTCTGAACCTAGTGGCGATAAGATGCTTCAAATTGTTCAGGGTTTTTTCAAGGATTGAACCTTGTTGGAGCTGAAGGTAAGCCTAAATATTATTTATGAGCGCCATAGTATTAGTGTTGATTTGGCGCAGAAAAAGGACCTTTCGTGACTAAGAAAACCTCTCCTGAGACACAGTCAGAGACCGAAGTAGACTCCGAAACCAAAGTTGAGGAGACAACTGAGGCGGTTGAAACCACTGATGAAGCTCCCGAAGCTGAAGAGGCGACCGAGGTAGTCGAAGAAACTCAAGAGCCGGAACAGCAAGAAACTCCTGTTGAGCCCGCAAAAGGGAACTCATGGTTTCCGGCTGTTGCTGGTGGGGCCATCGCTGCGGCGCTAGGCTTTGGCGTGGCGCAGTTGGTTCCTTTGCAGGACACACAAGACCTTGAAGCGGCATTGACAGAGCAATCCCAAGAGATCGCGACATTGCGAGAGCAGATTGACGCGCGCATTGCTCCGCTTGCCTCCAAGAGTGAATTGACGACGCTTACGGAATCCATCGACGACAAGATCGCCGCCGCGACTGTCGACGACGAAAACGCCGTAGATGTTGAAGCGCTCGTGACTGATTTCCAAACGACCCTTGATGCGTTGGCGACGCGTCTAAGCGATCTCGAGAAACGCCCGATCCAATCGAATGAGGCTTCAAGTGGGGCCGCCGAGGCATATGAGCGTGAATTGACCGCAATGCGCGAAACGCTGGAGGCGCAAAGAACCGACATCGAAGCGGTTGCGAAGGATGCCCAAGACCAAATCGCCGCCGCAAAAGCGCAGGCAGAGGAGCTTCAGGCCGGAGCAGAAGCGGCCGCGAATGCCGCGATTGCCCGTGCGGCGCTCACACGAATTGATGCGGCAATGGCAAGCGGTGGCGCGTTCGGACAGCCGCTTCTTGATCTGTCCGAGGCGCTTGGAAGCGAGCCCCCAGCCGATCTATTGACGGCGTCTAACACGGGTGTTGTTACCTTGGCTGAACTGCGCAGCTCTTTCCCAGAGGCGGCCCGTGCGGCGCTTGCGGTTTCCGCAGCGGATGCACCCGACGAAAGCGCATTAGAGCGCATGGGATCCTTTTTGCGGAGCCAGACAAACGCACGCTCCTTGACGCCACGCGAAGGGAATGACCCAGACGCAATCCTTTCTCGTGCAGAAGCCGCGACAGGAAATGGCGATCTGACCACAGCCCTCCAAGAATTGTCCGCGCTCCCTCCAGAAGGGCAAAGCGCGATGCAAGACTGGATAAATGCCGCTGAATTTCGGCTTAAGATAAAGGCCGCTCTGACGGCATTTGAAACTTCCGCCACAGGAAATTGAGAGAGGCCCTATGATTTGGTCACTGGTTAAAATTCTATCCTTTGTGGTGCTGATCGCGGCGGTCGCCTTGGGAGCCGGAATGTTGGCGGAATCAGGGGAGGGTATACGAATTGCCTTCGCCCAAACTGAATTCACGCTTCAGCCACTACAGGCCGCGATTGCAGTCGTTGTTTTGGTGCTTGTCGTCTGGGTTGCGATCAAGATTTTGGGGCTCATCATGGCCGTTATTCATTTCCTGAGTGGTGATGAAACGGCCCTTTCGCGGTATTTCGACCGTAACCGCGAGCGCAAAGGCTATGAGGCCATGGCGCAGGGTATGATGGCTGTCTCGTCTGGCGAGGGACGCGTTGCGCTGGCCAAGGCAGCGAAGGCCGAGAAATATCTAAACCGTCCCGAGCTCACCAATCTGCTCACCGCCCAAGCGGCCGAGATTTCGGGCGACGCGAAGAAAGCGCAAGAGGTGTATAAACGCCTGCTCGCCGATGATCGGACACGCTTTGTGGGTATTCGCGGTATCATGAAGCAGAAACTTATCGAGGGTGACACCGATACGGCGCTGGCACTTGCCGAGAGGGCGTTCGCACTTAAGCCGCGCCATGCCGAAGTGCAAAACACCTTGCTTCAACTTCAAACCGAAAAGCAGGATTGGTCAGGCGCGCGCCGTACGTTGAAATCACAAGTGAAGCACGGAGCGATCCCGCGCGATGTCTATAAACGTCGCGATGCTGTTTTGGCGCTTTCCGAAGTGAGCGTCCTTCTGGACGAAGACTCTACAATCGAAGCCCGCGAAGCCGCAATCGCCGCTCAGAAACAATCGCCTGATCTTATCCCTGCGACGGTTTTGGCGGCGGATGTCTATATCGATCAGGGCAAGCCAAAACTCGCAGCACGGATCATCAAGAAAGCATGGGACGCGCAGCCCCATCCCGATTTGGCCGCAGCGTTCGCTCGCATTGCGCCCGATGAGGATGCGCAAGCGCGACTGGCGCGTTTTGGCGCGCTCACTTCGCTTCGTCAGGATCATCCCGAAACCATTATGCTGCATTCCGAGCTTCTTATTGCCAACGAGGACTTCCCCGAAGCGCGTCGCAAAATGGGCACGCTGGCAGAAACACATCCTACGTCCCGTAGTCTTGCGCTCATGGCGGCAATTGAGCGTGGCGAAGGTGCTGATGATACGGCCGTGCGCGCATGGCTCGCCAAGGCGCTTACCGCTCCGCGAAGCGAGCAGTGGGTTTGCGATAGTTGTGGGCAGATTCACGGCGTGTGGGTTCCTGTCTGCGATAACTGCCACAGCATCGATACGCTAAGCTGGAAGATGCCAGCCGAGCCAGAGAATGCCTCGACACAGGCGGCGTCAATGCTATCGCTTATTGTGGATAAGAAACCCACCAAATCATCCCGCGAACCGCTCGACCCAGAAGCACTAGATCCGCTCGAAGTCGTTGTTCAAGATGCCGAAATCGTTGAAGAGCCTTCAAAAAGCTAATCAAATAGTTCATTGGTTTTCCTAAATCGCATCCTTGATCGCGATATGATCGTATTTGTGGGGATATGAGTTGAAAATAGCAGTTGCCGGAATCGGATATGTAGGGCTTTCAAACGCGGTATTGTTGGCGCAAAATAACGAGGTCGTAGCGATTGACCTCGATGCATCGCGCGTCGAGGAACTAAATGCCAAGAGAAGCCCGATTGTCGACGCGGAGATTCAGGATTTTCTCACAAATAAAGAACTTTCGCTGACAGCAACGACGGATAAATCGGCATATGCTGGCGCGAAGTTCGTGATTATCGCCACTCCCACAAACTATGACCCGCTTACAAACTATTTCGATACTTCAAGCGTCGAGAGTGTGCTCAAAGATATCCTTGCGGTAAATCAAACGGCGACGATCGTGATCAAATCAACCGTTCCCGTTGGCTATACCGAGCGCGTATCCCATGAGTTCGCGAGTGATCGCATCATCTTTAGTCCCGAATTCCTGCGCGAGGGGCGGGCGCTTTATGACAACCTCTATCCTAACCGCATAGTGATCGGCGAAGAGAGCGCGCGCGCCAAGAAATTCGCGAGTTTGCTTACCGAAGGGGCCCGCATCGAGGATATTCCCGTGCTCTATACGGGTGCGAATGAGGCCGAAGCTATTAAGCTCTTCGCGAATACATATCTTGCGATGCGTGTGGCATACTTCAATGAACTCGACAGCTATGCCTTGGCGTCGGGGATGAATTCGCGACAAATCATTGAAGGAGTCGGGTTGGACCCGCGAATTGGCGAGCACTATAATAACCCGTCGTTTGGCTATGGCGGCTATTGCCTTCCCAAAGATAGCAAGCAGCTCTTGGCGAATTACTCCGAGGTGCCGCAAAACCTAATCCGCGCTATCGTGGACGCTAATCGAACGCGCAAAGATTTCATCGCAGACCAGATAATCGCCAAGACCCCAAAAACCGTTGGCGTCTATCGGCTTGTGATGAAAGCGGGTTCTGACAATTTCCGCCAAAGCTCAATCCAGGGCATCATGAAGCGTGTGAAGGCCAAGGGCATCAACGTGATCGTCTACGAACCAGCCCTCGACGCGCCCGATTTCTTTAATTCCGAAGTCGTGAACAATCTGAAGGATTTCAAGCAACGCTCTGACATGATCATCGCCAATAGGTTGGCTGATGAGCTTTCAGACGTAAGAGCCAAGATTTTCACCCGCGATCTTTTTGGCGAAGATTGATGTGGTGACCCCGACTGGATTCGAACCAGTAACCTGCCCCTTAGGAGGGGGCTGCTCTATCCAATTGAGCCACGGGGCCTTGGGGACCGATTAAGCCAATTTGCAAAGTTTTTCAAAGGCAAATTGTGGCAATCGGCCCCGAGGTACCAACGCGAAACAGTTATTGCTTGTTAAGCATGGTGATTAGCTGATCGACTGTTGCTTGGGCCGCTTTGGGCGCAAGCTGAAGCACCACGAGCAATTCCGTCAATTGGAGTTTTTCGGAATCTGAGAGATTACTTTCCCTGATTGCTTGGGCCGCCTTTTCATAGTCGACGCCATTCTCTGTGATGATCCCCGACTCTTGCCATTGTACGAACATTCTCTCGAGTTCGGACTTGGTCTTTTCGGATAGTTCGGTCACGCTCTCTGCGAGTGTGATGGCCGTTTCGGTAGCGCGACCGCTCAGATCATTGCCGATCTGCGAAATCACATCTGCGGCCGCTTCGCCCGCTTCTTTGGTAGAGTTCTGGGCATCCTCAAGGGCGGCTTCTAACCGCTCTTGAGGTGTTGGTTCTGGCTTGTTGAAGAAGAAAAAAGCTCCTGCAGCAATTGCCGCGCCGAGTAGCGCTCCTAGAATAACCTTGATCATGCTTAATCCTTCTTTTGATGCCGTTTATGCTTCGGATTTCTCTTCGTCCGAACAGTCTTTGATGACGCGAACTTCGCGTTGTGGGAACGGAATAGAGATGCCCGCAGCGTCAAACTCGTCTTTGGCCTGACGTAGAATATCCCAATACACGGTCCAATAATCCGCGGTGTTGGCCCAAGGGCGGCAGAGAATATTGACCGAGTTATCAGCAAGCTCACCAACCGTGATATTTGGCGCGGGATCCTTGAGGCATTTTGGATGTGACTCGACCAGTTTTCGGAGAATACCGATGGCCTCATCAATGTTGTCGGAATACCCGATGCCAAACACCATATCCACGCGACGCGTGGGCGAGGCGTTTACGTTGGTAATGACGTCACCCCAGATCTTGGAGTTCGGCACGATGATTATCTGATTGTCAAATGTCCGGATCGTTGTTGATACCATCGACATTTCGTCAATCGAGCCAGATACACCAGCGGTCTCTACGAAATCACCCATATCGAATGGCTTGAGGATCATAATCATCAAGCCGCTTGCAAGGTTGCCCAAGGTATCCTGTAGCGCAAATGCGAGGATAAATGACAAACCACCGAGAACAGCAAACACAGGCCCGACATTGACGCCCAGCATCGCGAGAACAACCATAATTCCCAGTGCGAAGGTGCCCCAATAGACGGCCGTTTGAATGAACGATTTCAGCAGACGCGAAAGCGTCGGAACCTTTGAAAGTCCCTTGCCAGTGAGGCGGTGCATCAAGCGTGCAACGAACATCATCACCCAAATCGCAATAATTAGGCTGACTCCCATTTTGAGCAGGTTAAGCCCACCATCAGGAGAGGTGATCCAACGCTTGATGTGACGCCAAATGCTCGCAGGATCGGTCGTGCCGGCAAGCCCAATGGTCAGGCCGGAAATATAGTCTGTGTGCGGCTTTAGCTCTTCTTCTGTTGCGCCCTTTTGCTGCCATGAGTTCAGAACGGTTTCATAGCGTTTCTTAAGGTCGACTTGCTCATCGCCAAGGTTCTCCAGATCATTGCGCAGCTTCTCGGCCGTTGCTTCGTTTGCGTTCAGGATACCCAGATTGATCTGTGCGGACTCGCTAACGGAATCTTGGATGATGTCCTGCCAGTTTGCGGCAACTTCGCTTAGTTGCGGCGCGGTGAGCGGCACGAGCAGGATAGAGAGAGCTTCCTGATCAATCGCAGGATCAGAAACAGCGACGATCTCGGGGGAGGGTGGCGCCTCTGGTTCGTCTTGGGCATAGAGGGGCAAGACCAGCAACACAGATAGGGCGAACAGCCCTGTCAGCATCCTGCGTGTGACGGCTTGGATGTATGACATACGTAAATTCCTTCGTATTAATATTGAACGTCATGGCTGTAAGCCGCTTCCGTCCGTATTCCACAAGTGACCTAAATCACCGCAACATTCACCATAATAGGCTTATATGTCCATTATTTTACATGGGTGTAAATGCCAAATGGCCCGCAATAACGTGACAGGCGGGACAGCGCCGGAACTTGCGCGGACCTAAAGCATACGAATGACGTCTTTTTCGATCGCCAGCATATACCCGCGACGGGCGATGTTTTTGACGAGCAGGGCGCTGACCATTTGATTGCCCAGAGAGTCCCTAAGGCGCTTGATGCGGGTGGCCCCTGCGGCTTCGTCACAGTCGGATTCTCGCTTGCCAGAGATCACAGCTTCAAGCTGCGCGCCTGTCATTACGTCGTCATCCATGCGTGCTTCGGCCAGAACAGACAGTGTTTCAATCGCCGCTTGGGTGAGTTTGAATTCCATGTTGTTGAGGTAAACGGTGTTCTCTTCTCGGCTGATCAATAGGGAATTGACCTGAATGCCTGCGCGTTCAACTTCGTTCATGCGTCGCGTCAGGAACAAGATGGTCAACAGGAACACGAGTGCCGCGATCATGAGCACCGAAGCAAACACGAGAAGGATAAGAATTGTCGCGCGATAGGAATTCAGCGTGTCCGAAAACGCGGTCCCTGACTGTGCCAGAATTTCGAGGAGCTTAATTTCCGAAGTGGAGGTGAGGTCGTTGTTCTCGACGAATATCTGCTCGACCCGCGCATTGAACGCATTAGCATCGGGGAGGTACAACAGCAGAAGCGCCGCCGCCCCAAGCAGCAGCGCCACAATCACGCCTAACCCCACAAAGACCACACGGTTCCCCGAAATCGTCGCTTTAGTACCGGAGGAAGTAGGCACCCGCGCTCTCCTTCTTGCTGTTCAGCGCGGAGTCGTCAAAGAGGCTAATGACCGTTAGTAGCTTCCATCCGTCACCCTGAATTCGGGATTGGATGTCGTCGCCGGCGGCGGGTTTCTTGCAGTTGGCGTCCGTGAGCTTAACAACGCCATAGTGGAGCTTCAGCGGGTTATCCTGCTTGGCTTTATAGTCCGCATAACAAGCGGCGGAGGCGGGCGCAGCGCATAGAAGCGCAAATGCGAATGTGAGTTGCTTTATCATGTCCAAACCATGCGATACCTCGCCGTGTTATTCAATAACAGTGGCCGGTAATCGCCTAACAAAAAGGTGATATTGAACAACACGGGCAATCGAAACAGTTTGATTGAGGAACCCACAAGTTCCGAACAAAATGAAAAGGAATGCCCCATGCTGAAAAAACTTTGTACATTTGCGCTCGTGATATGTTTGGCGCTGCCGTCTACTTCGGCGCCTGCCCATGCGAGCGATGATCTAAAGAAAATTCTCGCTGCACTTGCGACAATGGCAGTGATCGGTATGGCGGCAAACGAACTCAAGAGTGACCCTGTTGTCGTTCCACAACCAACCCCGCAGCCAAAGCCGAAACCCAAACCGCAAAAACCACCGTATGGAAACGCTTACGGGCACTACAAGAAACTACCTAATCAGTGCCTCCATACATTCAACACATCTGAAGGGCGTGCGACGTATTTCAAACAGAAATGCATGAAAGATAACTATAAGTATGCCAAGCGCTTACCCCAGCAATGTCTCCGTACCGTTTGGACGGAGGATGGTAAACGATCGCTCTTTAGTCCTGCCTGTTTGAACAACTGGGGTTTTAGGTAGGAACACTGGCGGGCCATCGTGCCCGCCCTTTTTACTTGCTGGACGGGTGAAAATAGGCAATCCAAACCTATGCAAAAGCCAATCACAAAACCCGTACCCGATTTCTCATTTGAAACAGCCGCAATAGCCAAAGGCGCCAAAATCATTGCGGGGGTGGACGAAGTTGGGCGCGGACCACTCGCGGGCCCAGTAACGGCCGCGGCGGTCATCCTTGATCCGTACGATATTCCAATTGGTCTAAACGATAGCAAAACACTCACGGCCAAACGGCGTGCCGCATTGGAAGGGGTGATATTTGCGAAAGCAACGGTTTCCATTGCGCACGCCACCGTCGAAGAAATCGACGAAATCAACATCTTGCGCGCAAGTCATCTGGCAATGGAGCGCGCCATCGCAGGGCTCCCCGTTGTGCCGGACCATGTTCTGATTGATGGCAATATGATTCCGCGTGATCTGACCCTGAGTGCCGAGGCGATTGTCAAAGGCGATAGCAAATCAGTTTCCATTTCTGCGGCGTCGATTGTCGCCAAAAACTGCCGCGATCGGTTGATGGTGGATTTAGCGCAACAGCATCCCGGCTATGGCTGGGAGACGAACGCAGGTTATGGATCAAAAAGCCACATATCTGCGCTCCAAAATCTTGGGGTAACCCCACACCATAGACGATCCTTTAAGCCGATACACAATATCTTGTATCAAGGCGAAAAGTTAAGTGACTGATTTAAAAAACAAATTGACGACGATTCCACAATCATCAATCCTAGTCCTCAATAAGTAAGCGCAAAAATGCGCAACATATGAGGCAGTAATGAAAACGAAAACCCAAGCAAAAGAGGCTGTAAAATTGCCTCTTAACCAGATAATTGACGGCGACTGCATCGACGTGATGAACAGTCTACCTGAAAACTCGGTCGATCTTATCTTTGCGGATCCGCCCTATAACCTCCAGCTCAAGGGTGATCTGCACCGTCCCGACAATTCCAAAGTGGATGCGGTTGATGATGCATGGGATCAGTTTTCCTCCTTTGAGGCATATGACCGCTTTACCAAAGCATGGCTAAAGGCCGCGCGCCGTATCCTAAAGCCGAATGGCGCGATTTGGGTGATCGGCAGCTATCACAACATTTTCCGTGTTGGCGCAGCGATGCAGAACGAAGGCTATTGGATCTTGAACGACGTGGTTTGGCGCAAGTCCAACCCGATGCCGAACTTCCGCGGCAAGCGTCTGACGAATGCGCACGAAACAATGATTTGGGCCTCAAAAGAAGAAGCCAGCAAATACACTTTCAACTACGAAGCGCTGAAATCCCTCAACGAGGGTATTCAAATGCGTTCTGATTGGGTTCTGCCCATCTGTAACGGCCACGAGCGACTGAAGAACGACGCAGGTGAAAAAGCGCATCCAACTCAAAAGCCAGAGAGCCTGCTTCATCGCATTCTTGTTTCGACAACGAACCCTGGCGATGTAGTACTTGATCCGTTCTTTGGAACTGGCACAACCGGTGCCGTGGCCAAGAAACTGGGCCGCGAATACATCGGAATTGAGCGCGAAGAAGCTTATCGCAAGGTCGCCAAGAAGCGCCTTAAGAACATCCGTAAATTTGACAAAGAGAGCCTTCAGGTCACTCAGTCAAAACGCTCAGAACCTCGCGTGCCTTTCGGGCAGCTTGTTGAGCGTGGGATGCTTCAGCCAGGTGAAGAGCTTTACTCCATGAACAAACGTCACAAGGTCAAGGTTCGTGCAGACGGCACATTGATCGGGGACGATGTTAAGGGCTCAATCCATCAGGTTGGCGCCGCTCTTGAGGGCGCACCAAGCTGTAATGGCTGGACCTACTGGTGTTACAAACGCGAAGGCAAGCAAGTGCCGATTGATCTCTTGCGCCAGCAGATTCGCGCGGAAATGACCGAGCGTCCTAACTAAGCACACCAACAAATAAAGAATTACCGCCTGTGCCTGTGGCCTGACTCCACAGCACTACCTTGCCCTGTCGTTTCGCACGACAGGGCCTTTTTGGTTTAGCGCGGCATCTGGTTGGTTGCGTTTTTGTATGGGGTCCAGTCGGTGATCTCTGGATAGTATTGCTTGCGCCACGCCTTTACCCGTGGGTTCATCACGCGGCGAAATAGGGGCGGAACCATCGCCGCCATTGTCATAACCGGATATCCGTACGGAAGCTGCGGGGCCTCGTCCTCAGTGTAGGTTTGTAACAATGGAAAGCGGCGGCTGGGCTTATAGTGGTGATCGCTGTGCCGCTGTAGATTGATAAGGAGCCAATTGCTTGCTTTGTGCGCGGCGTTCCAGCTGTGATGCGGTTTTACGTGTTCGTACTTACCATTCCCAAGGTGCGCGCGGGTTAGGCCATAGTGCTCAATGTAATTCACAAGCTCTAGCTGCCAGATGGCCACGCCGGCCTGAAGCAAAAACAGGCCAAGTCCCGCAAAACCCCCAATCAGAAATGCCAAAACGAGGCAGGATAGTTGCAGCGCCCCATAGCGCCAAAACGGATTGCGCAGATTGAAAGCCGAGAGCTTTCGCCGCGCCAGAAGAGATTTCTCGGCGCTCCATGCGGATTTTAGGCAGGACACAAGCACACGGGGATAGAACTTGTGAAACCCCTCATTATATCGGGCGGTCACTGGATCACGCGGCGTGCCAACATAGATGTGATGCACAAGCAGGTGCTCCGAGCGGAAGTGACTATAGAGAACCATCGCAAGCAACCCGTCCGCCATCCAGCGTTCGATGCGGTTTTTCTGGTGCATCAACTCATGCGAATAATTGATCCCGACCGTTCCCGAAATCACCCCAACTCCAAAGAACAGAACGAGCTTTTCCCACAGGCCAAGGTGCGTGGTGTGCGTGACATAATAAATCAGTCCAAAAACCAGACAGAATTGAATCGGCAACCAAATGAGCGTGATGAGTTTGTACCAGAACAGCTCGCTCTCGGGGGTTTCTGGATCGGGGTTGGTTAGGTTCAGGCCCGTGAGAGCGTCGAGAATGCTAAACAGAAACCAGCCATAGAGTGGCAGGAGCACAACCCAATAACCGCCCAGAACTGCGCCCAGAACCGCAAGCGGTATCATCCCAAGCGAAAGCCAGAACGGAAGCGCGGGCTGAAGTTTCGAGAAGGTCTGGCCTGTCATATGTGCTCCGCATTAATTTTGGTTCAGGCGTCCCTGCACAAGCTCAAAAGCTTTGCGCATGACCGTCGGTAGATCATTGGCGCTAAAGCTTTTCTGGTCAACAAAAACGCCGCGCTCGGGCGTTGACGTGGCGTCGGTCTGCGCGATCTGAACCGAAAGCCTTAGGTGAAAATGCGTAAACGTATGACGCACCTCGCCATTGAGCGGAGTCCAGTGGGCATCAATCGGGGGGCTTGCGGGATTTGGATCTTCGGCCCAATTATTTCCGGGCCAGCCCATCATACCGCCCAACAACCCGCGGTCGGGCCGCTTCTCCAGAAGCCACGCTCCATCGTCGCGCTGGGCCAAAAACACGGTGCCATAGCGGATTGGCTTGGGTTTCTTCGGGGATTTCTTGGGGAGTTCGGCGGCAATCCCTTTGGCATATCCAATACAGTTCGCACGCCACGGGCAAATCTCGCAACTCGGATTGCGCGGCGAGCAGAGCGTCGCGCCAAGGTCCATTACCGCTTGTGCATAATCCCCAGCGCGCTCCTTTGGTGTAAGTTTGGCCGCAAAATCGCGCAGTGTTGGCTTGCTCTCGGGCATTGGCACTTCATGGGCGAACAAACGCGCCATTACACGTTCGACATTACCATCTACAACGACTTCGCTTTGGCCAAAGGCAATGGCGGCAATTGCAGCGGAAGTGTACGGGCCGATCCCCGGAAGCTTTTCTAACTCGGCACGGGTGCTTGGGAAAATTCCGTCGCGTTCGTCAACGACGACCCGCGCGCATTTCAACAAGTTGCGTGCCCTAGCGTAATACCCCAGCCCCGCCCATGCGGCCATCACATCGGCGTCATCAGCATTCGCCAAATCGGAAACGGTCGGCCAAAGTGTAGTAAATTTTATGAAATATTCCCGAACAGCCGCAACAGTAGTCTGCTGAAGCATAACCTCTGATAACCAAACGAAATATGGGTCCGCACGCTCGCCATTCATGGAGGCATCGGGCGCCACGCGCCACGGCATTTCCCGTGCATTTTTATCGTACCACGCCAATAGTTCGGCGGAATTCGGCGTGTCACGCATAGTTTATCCATTCGTTATCGCAATTTCACTGGCACATGTCGCCATGGCGCATAGAATAGCACCCAAGACAAGGAAGAACAGATGAAGCCGCAGCAGCACAAACAAAAAACTGAACGACGCAAGAGAGGCTTTGAACGCACCTCTAGTTTGCTTCAGAGCCATATCCGCAAATCTGCGGAAACGCGCGGCTTTGCTGTTACGCGGATGCTGACGCATTGGGCCGACATCGTCGGCGAAGAAACAGCACGGATCGCGCGACCAGTGAGCGTTAAATATGGCCGCGGAAGTTTTGGCGCCACGCTTACACTGTTAACAACAGGCGCGCAGGCTCCGATGCTTGAGATGCAGAAAGAACAGATCCGCACGCGGGTAAATCAGGTCTATGGCCATGCTGCAATCTCGGCCATTCGGATTACACAGACCGCGAAAAGCGGCTTTGCCGACGGTAAAATCGACTTTGATCACGCACCCAAGGTTAAGCCTGCTCCTAACCCGCAACAAATTGCCGCCGCAAAAGCGGTTGCAGCTCCCGTCGAAAACGCAGACCTTCGGGCTGCGCTTGAACTTTTGGGCGAAAACGTCCTGTCACGAAAACAACGATAAGGTACCAATATGAACCGCCGTGAATTTACATCGACACTTGCTCTCTCTGTACTCCCTATTTTCGGAGGGTCAGTGGCCTTTGCACAAGACGCGGAACAACCCGCAGACATGGCCATTCCTGAAATGGTTCTCGGTGCCGAAGATGCGCCGATCGAAATGATCGAATATGCATCATTCACCTGCCCGCATTGTGCGAACTTCCACTCTTCGACCTTCAAGAAGATCAAAGAGAACTACATCGATACCGGCAAAGTTCGCTTTGTCTATCGTGAAGTTTATTTTGATCGCTATGGTCTGTGGGCGTCCATGGTGGCGCGCTGTGGCGGCCAAGAGCGCTTCTTTGGTCTCGTTGATGCGCTCTATGCTGATCAAAAGAACTGGGCGAGCGGCGAGCCTGCGGAAATCGCGGACAAGCTCCGCAAGATTGGACTTGTGAGCGGGTTGGACCAAGCAGAGCTGGAGGCATGTCTTGCCGATGGCGATCAGGCCAAAGCGCTTGTGACATGGTTCCAAGAAAACTCGACCCGCGACGAAGTTACGGGCACGCCATCGTTTATCATTAACGGCGAAAAGTTTGGCAATGCTTCCTATGATGACTTCGCCAAGAAGCTGGACAGCTTGCTCTAAATGACCGCGCAGCCGCCGTTAACCGGCCTCAAAGTGATTGAACTGGCCCGCATTCTGGCGGGTCCTTGGTGTGGCCAGATCCTTGCCGATCTCGGCGCTGAAGTCATCAAAGTAGAGAGCCCCGCCGGCGATGATACCCGCCGCTGGGGACCGCCCTATATCGAGTATGACGGCGAGAAGGCGGCCGCCTATTACCACGCAACCAATCGCGGCAAGAGTTCCGTGTGTGTTGATTTCCGTACACCCGAAGGGCAAGCCCAAGTGCGCGACCTCGTGCGCGATGCGGATATCGTGATTGAGAATTTCAAAGTTGGCGGTCTCAAGAAATACGGCCTCGATTATGAAAGCCTCGCCCAAGTTAACCCGCGTTTGGTCTATTGCTCGATCACGGGCTTTGGGCAAACCGGTCCCTATTCCAGCCGCGCGGGTTATGATTACATCATTCAGGGCATGTCTGGACTGATGTCGGTAACGGGCCCGCCAGAAGGGCACCCGACGAAAATTGGTGTCGCGATTGTTGATGTGTTCACTGGTGTCTATGCCAGCACTGCCATTCTTGCAGCGATTCATCAGCGCAATGAAACGGGGCGCGGGCAGCAAGTTGATATGTCACTGTTGGATGTGGGAACGGCGATCCTTGCGAACCAGTCGATGAATTACCTTGCGACGGGTGTGTCGCCAATGCGGATCGGCAACGCGCACCCGAATCTTGTGCCCTATCAAACCTTTGCTTGTTCTGACGGGCACATCATCATTGCGGTGGGCAACGATAGCCAATTTGCCAAGCTCTGCGAGCTATTGGGGGCTTCGGAATTGTCAGCGGACGAGAAGTTCATCACAAACGACGCGCGTGTGGTGAATCGGGACGTGCTAGGGCCGCTCTTGGAGCAATTCACCAGCAAAATGAGCAAGGCAGATTTGCTTCAGCGCTGCGAAGATCACGGTGTGCCCGCAGGTCCGATTAATACGGTCGGCGAGGTTTTTGACGATCCACAGATCAAGCACCGAGAGATGCAAATCGCACCCGATGGTGTTCCAGGGGTTCGAACTCCGATTAAGTTCTCTGACAGTGAGTTGTCGCTCTCGCGGCCCTCTCCGAAATTGGGGAGCGGCGCTAAATCCTAGTCTATCCCGACAGATTTCAGTGCTTGGTTAAGCTTGTCCTGCTCATTGATTTTTAGGCGAACAGGCAGGGTTAGAACCTTTTGGCGGAATGTATTAGGGAGGCGTACGGCGTCTTTTTCGGTCGTTACGAGTTGCGCCCCAAGTGCGTCGGCCTCAATTTCGAGGCGCTTCATCAGGGCATCGCTGAGCGGCTGGTGATCGGCCAGAGAGATCGTCTTAACGAGTTCGGCCCCCTGTGATCTAAGTGTCGCATAGAATTTCTCGGGGTGGCCGATCCCCGCAAAGGCGAGGCACTTTAGGCCGTCGAAATCCATTCCCATCTGTAGAACTTCGAGCGCACCCGTAAGGCGTGGCACGCTCAACGCGTGGCCCCATGTCTCTCCGAATTGCGCTTGAGCATTGTCAGACCCAATCGACAGAACCAAATCGGCCCGCATTAGTCCCACATGTAGTGGCTCCCGCAATGGCCCCGCTGGAAGGACGCGCCCGTTCCCAAAGCCGAGCGTCGCATCCACAACAACAATCGAAAGGTCCTTGGCAACGGCTGGGTTCTGAAATCCGTCATCCAGAATCAAAACATCTGCGTCCATGGTTTCGGCGAGTTTTGCACCCGCTGCACGATCTTTGGAAACGATGCATGGCGCAAATGCCGCGAGTAGCAAGGGTTCGTCCCCGGCCTCTTGTGCGGAGTGTTTCAGCGGATCAATGAGCGCCGGCCCCTCAAGCGTACCACCATAACCGCGCGACAAGAGAACCGGCTTGCGCCCCATTTCCTGAAGGTGCTGAATCAGCGCGATTGCGGTCGGTGTTTTTCCCGTTCCACCCACATTAATATTGCCAACACAGATAACGGGCATCTGCATTCGATATCCCTGTGTCTTGGCCAAACGACGCGCAGTTGCGGTGGAATAGAGCCTAGAAAAAGGCGACAGAAGCTTGTCGCGCAATGTGTTTTGAAACGGTAGGTACCAAAAATGCGGCTGCTTCATTAGTATGCCCCGATTTCTTCGAGCATCGACTCGATTTGTGAGATGGCAAGATCGGTTGCGCGTGCGCCTTTTGTGGCCAAATCCCATGCGGCATGGGCCATTGCGGCGGATTGATCGGGGGCAAGCAGTGCCAAAAGCGCCGACGTGAGTTGCATTCTGGTTTCGACACAGCGCGCGCCACCTTCGGCGTCAAGCGCTTCGAACGCGGCCTGATGAGGGCCAAGTTGAATGCCGTGCAAAATAGCAGAGCCAAGACCAGCCGCCTCATAAGGAGAATGCGTTGTATGCCCCGCCACGAGCGAGCCGCCCAGATAACTCACCGTTGCAAGACGATACCAAAGCCCGCGCTCGCCGTCCGTGTCGGCGATGTAAATCTGTGTCTCTGAATCGGGCATTTCACCTAGGGACCGCACACGAACACGCGCCCCTTTGGATATGTATTTCTCTGCCAGCTCAGGCCCGCGTTGCGAAACATCGGGGACTAATATCAGAAGCAAACGATGCGCGATGCGACTAGCGGCAAGGTGGGCATCCAGAACGATTGTGTCTTCTTCGTCGGGCACTTTGGTCGCTAACCAAACGGGCCGCCCCGCAAGTGCAGTCGCAAGACGGGTGCGGTCTTCTTCGTTGCAAGGAAGCACCTCGCTTACGTCCTCAAGCGGCCCCGCGATCCGCGTTTTCTCAGGATCGACCCCAAGAGCGTTGAGTGCGCGCGCCGATGTGGCATCAATCGCATCAATACGGTCGAAACAGCGCAAGACCTCTCGCATGATCGCACGGCGGCCAGTCACACGGCTTCGAAGACCTGCGTGCGCATGGTTGTCGAGTTTGACATCAAGGAGATAGAGCGGGATGCGCTTCTTTGAGGTGCAAAGAACCGTCACAGGATCAACATCAACGCCCGAGAACACGGCGATATCCGGCTTCCAATAACTCAGGAACTTTTCGACAAACTCTGGTGCCTCGGCGCATGAGAATTGATGGATACAGCGCGGCGGCAGTGCATCGGTGCTAAAGGTAGAGGTGCTGCTTCTGGGAGTAGTCAGGAGAAAGTTAACGGTCTGCCAATCATCCGATAGCTGGCGGATAAGTTTAGTGAGCGCGCGCGCCTTGGTCGCATCGGGTGCGTGGAACCAGAGCAAGCTCCCCTCGGGCCGCTCAACGCTGGCTTTGCCCATTTCTTCGGCGGCGCCTTGGGTGTTTTCGCTCTCGAGTTGCGCACGCATATCGGCTGTGCGCCGCGAAAGGTTGCGCAAGTAAAGTGAGAGCGAAAACGACATTCTCGGATATTTAGCCTAGTTCTTCGGTCGAAGACGCGGCGATTTCCTCGTCACGAAGACGGTGAATATGGGCGATATAGTACCGCATATGCGCGTTATCGACCGTGCGTTGTGCTTCGGATTTCCAGGCATCGTATGCGCTGGCATAATCGGGGAACATTCCGACGATGTTGATGTCGTTCACGTCTTTGAATACGTTTTTGCTCGGGTCGATAAGCTCGCCCCCGAAAACCAAGTGCAGGCGTTGTGTCATGATGTCCTCGATATGCGTTTGCGATTTGTTGTGGCTATTCTAAGGGAGTTAGCAGCACGGGGGAAGGGCGTTAGCGCGGCGCAAGACGCAAGATTATGTCGCTTTGTATTCCTTCAGGGCCGGCGACCAACCCGTGCAAGAGCGGGCGAGCGTTGTTGAAATTGACGGCATCACCACGTTGATCGGTGACGATTGCCCCTGCACGCTCCGCGATCAAGCACCCGGCGGCGACGTCCCATTCCCATGTATCGCGAAGCGTAAGCATCAGGTCAAACCGTCCCTGCGCAACCAAACAGAGTCGATAAGCTAGCGAACTTCTGAGGTGAACATCAAGCTCTGGGACGCTTTCGTGCCAAAGGTGATCTGCCAGATTTACCTTTGTGGTGAGCGTGCTGGCGCCCTCGGTTTCTTTGCGCGCGCTAGCTAGAATTTTGGTGCCATTCAGCGTGGCATCCGTGTCTAATGCAGCACAATACAGACGGTCAAGCATCGGAAGGTAAACCACGGCCGCCGTGACTTTTCCGTTTTTTGCCAATGCAAGAGAGTGTGAAAACGTAGGTGCGCCGTTAATAAATGCGCGAGTGCCGTCGATTGGATCAACTATGAAAACGTGCTCATGGTCTAGCCTCTCGCGGGTGTCCTCTGTCTCTTCTGAGAGCCAGCCATAATCTGGCCGCGCTTCGAGTAACTCGGTGCGCAGCATCGTGTCGATTGCCAAGTCGGCCTCGGTTACTGGTCCCGCGCCGTCTGGCTTGTCCCAGACTTCGGGCTTCAGTCGCCAGAACTTTTTGGCAATTTCGCCGCTGGCCTTTGCGGCATCTTGAAGAAGCGCAAGATCATCCACCAGCGATTGTCATCCCCGATAGCAAAATAGATGGCACAACGCGCGAAAGATGTGTGCGGGCGTCATTTGCGGGCTGAATATCCAACAACATCTCGGTCAGGTTTCCCGCGATTGTGCATTCGTTGACGGGGAACTTTAGCTCGCCATTCTCGACCCAATAGCCCGACGCCCCGCGCGAGTAATCGCCGGTGTTGGCGTTGATGGAACTCCCAATCAGGGAAGTCACCAGAAGGCCTGTACCCATCTCGGCGAGTAGTTCCGCCTGAGTGGATTTTCCCTGTGTTAGGGTCACATTTCCAGCCGAAGGAGAGGGCGGCGAAGAAGTACCACGCGAGGCGCTCGCCGTGCTCTCCATTCCGAGGGCGCGCCCGTTCGCCAGATCGAGAGTCCAGCCCGTGAGGATGCCGTCGTCAATGATCGCGCGCTTTCGCGTACGAAGGCCTTCGCCATCAAACGGACGACTTCCTGAGACACGGGCACGATGCGGGTCTTCGAGAAGGGATAGCCCCTTGGGAAGGACCTGCTCGCCCAGCTTGTCGCGCAAGAAGCTTCCGCCACGAACGATTGCACTGCCGTTGATCGCGCCAAGCAAGTGCCCGATCAGAGTTCCGGAAATACGTTCTTCAAAAAGCACGGGGAAGAAACCCGTTTTGGGTTGCCGCGCTCCGATGCGATCAACTGCGCGTTGTCCTGCGATTTGTCCGATGTGCTCTGGGCTTTCGAGATCTGCGAAGTATGTACGCCCGTCGCCATAGTAATCGCGCTCCATATCAGCGCCTGACCCCGAAATCGCGACCGTCGAGAGGGAATATCCCGTGCGTGCATATCCGCCGGTAAACCCGTTGCTTGTGGCAAGGTGAATACGGCGATTTCCATATCCTGCGGAGGTTGCTTGAACCTGACTCACTCCTTGCACGTTGAGCGCGGCTGCTTCTGCTCGTTGGGCGAGTTCCTGAAGCATCTCAGGGCTGGGTGGTGTCGAGGGATCGTTCATATCCAGCGCCTCGATATCCCATTCCTTGGCCAGTTGTTCTGGGGTCGCTAGGCCGATATGCGGGTCTATCGGGGCTTCTTTGGCCATTGCAACTGCGCGCTGGGCCATTTCGGCGATCGTTGAACTACGGGTGTCGCTTGCCGAAACGCAGGCTTGTTTCTGGCCAATCAGGACGCGAAGGCCAATCTCGACCCCTTCAGAGCTTTCGGCATGTTCTAGCGCGCCCTTCAACACATCAATTGACGCAGAGGTCCCCTCAACCGCGATTGCATCTGCGCCGTCGGCACCTGCTTTCTTGGCCTCATGGAGGAGAGCTTCGGTGAATTGTGCAAGATCAGCGGTAGGGGTGGCGTTGGACTGGCTCATCGTGGCTCACTTTCTCGGACTGTTCTTCTTGAGGTAGCCTTGCTCTGCTGTCGACGCAAGTGCAACCCATGAAAAAGGCCGCTGCGGATGATCCGAGCGGCCCAATTCCTGTATATTCAACGATTACTTGATCCGTTGATCGTTCGCTAGAATAGAACCGTCTTCTTTGACTTCGATTGTGGAAACAAGCTCATCTTCGCCCGCACCAGCATTGGCAAAGAGGCCAATCATCATACGTGCGCCAAGCGCCTGATCCTGTGGAACGAAGCCCATTTCGACGAGCTTATCCAAAAGCGTGTTCCCGCCAACAAGTTTCAGGCTCACTTTACCTGCAGGGGCAGGCATTCCGGGGAATGTTGTGAGATCGTCGTTGTTGAACGTGAAGGCTCCCTCACCTGTAAGCTCCGCGCCAACCGCCGAAAGTTTAAGCTCTTCGAGGTTCACTTCGTGAAGTTCACCAGGGAATGAGTCTTCTGGGAGGTCTTCTGCGCCTTCGATGTCAAACAGGTTGAAATCGAGGTTCAGTTTGCTTGTCAGATCGACAATCAGCGTCATCGGATCATGCGGTAGCGCGTCTTGGGGATCGAACATGTTCCAGATCATTTCATCAAGCGCCAAGTCGGAAATCTTGAAGGAAATCTGCGCATCCGAAGGTGTGTCGGATTTGGCAACCGGGAACAGAATTTCGCCAGCTGTTTCGGCAACCGAATACGATACCGGAAGCGGCATTGCCGATGGAATGATTTGGATTTTCGTATCTTTAGAGCCCCATCTGCTGCCGACGGATTCATCGGACAGACCATAGTGGAACGAGCCCGTTGCGGTGCTTCCGGTCATTGTGAAACCGTCGGATTCATCGACGAGTTCAACGTCGTAGTTCGCTCCGCCGTGGCTTGCTGTTACTTCGCCTTGCAGACCAGCGGCCAATGCAGCGGGAAGATCCTGATAGTCGATGCCCTCAGGAACCGAGTAAGAGAATTTCTGTGAAACATCTTTGAGGCCAACGACGGCCTTGAGCATTTCTGCTTCGCTCTCTTGGCCTTGGAAATCTAGATCAAGATCGAGCGTCCTGGCATCAATTTGCCCCGATACTGTTTGAATCTCACCTTTTTTGATTGCATAGGCACCCGTAATACCAGCTGCGAGTGCTTTCGCGGTGGGCGTGATAGTAACGTCGCCGTCCTCAATTGCGTCAAGGCTCAAACCATAGCTGTTAGCTTTGAAATCATAGCTTGCCGAGGCGTCATCGCCACTTGCGATAATTTCCATACCATCGGTTGTCATCGAGAGAGTGATTTTAACGTCCTCGACCTCTGCGATGATCGGAAATTCTTCGGGAACGGTGATCGAAACAGTACCGTTATCGAGTTGTGTCAATGCAAAGGACAATCCGGAAACGACCAGCTTCTCGTCTTCCTCGAATTGCATGGTCATAACGATGTCGTCGATATTCAGCGTGTCACCGTCTTGGGTCTGGTTACCAACATCAAGCGTATAGCCCGAAGTCTTGTAAAACTCCTGTAGGTCGTTCCAGACTTGCTCGGTGGTTACATCAGCAATGGCTGTCCCACTGAGAAGGGCAGAAAAAATGGTTGCAGTGCCCAAGGGTTTGAAAAATGACATGACTGTCCCTTCGATTCAAAAAATATATTCGCAACATAGTGACCCGACAGAGATAAATGCGCAAGTGTCCGTGGGCCTTCCTCTGGGTATTACATTGGTCTAGTCTATGGGTAAAACAAGGGGTGTGAACATGAGCTTATCTGGAAAAACAGTTGTCATTACGGGCGCAAGCAAAGGCATAGGAGCTGCTGCTGCCTATGAGTTCGCGGATGCTGGCGCCAACGTCGTTCTGATGGCGCGTAGTGGCGAGGCGATCGCCGAGATTGCACGCAAAATCGGTGACAAGGCGCTAGCGGTTCCCTGTGACGTTAGTCGCTATGGCGAGGTTTCCGCAGGGATAGATGCTGCGCGCAAGGCGTTTGGAAGCGTCGATGTCCTGATTAACAACGCTGGCGTAATTGATCCGATTGGTCCGCTTGCTGAATCCGATCCAAAGGATTGGGGGCATTCGATCGATATTAACCTGAAGGGTGTCTACAATGGTATCCGTGCTGTTCTTCCGCAAATGCTGGCGGCGAAATCGGGGACGATATTGAACGTAAGCTCTGGAGCGGCGCACGGCCCCATGGAGGGGTGGAGCGCCTATTGCACTGGCAAAGCAGCCGTTGCGATGCTCACCCGCGCCACGCATCTTGAGGGATCTGAGGCTGGATTACGCGTTATGGGCCTTTCGCCCGGCACGGTTGCTACCGAGATGCAGGTCAAGATCAAGGCCAGCGGGATTAACCCCGTAAGCAAGCTTGAAGTGAGCGATCATATTCCAGCTGATTGGCCCGCCAAGGCATTGGTTTGGATGTGTTCCGCCGAAGCAGACCCACATTTGGGCCAAGAGATTTCTCTTCGGGATGAGGGTATTCGCACGGCAGTAGGCCTGCTGAATGATTGAAACTTCGAGCGCTAAAGACATATGGACGATTAGGATAAATCGGCCCGAGAAGGCGAATTCGCTCACGTCGGACATGCTCGAACAACTCATTGATGCGGTTTCCCGCGCCTCTGACGCGAAAGCCATGGTGATAACGGGCCGCGGTGACGTGTTCAGCGCGGGAGCCGATCTAAATGAAGCGCGGAGTGGTCTTGCGACCAGTCCACTCTGGGAAAAGCTCTCGCAAGCTGTAGCTGAGCATCGGGGGCTCACGATTTGCGCATTGAACGGAACGGTTGCGGGTGGCGCATTTGGCATGACGCTTGCGTGTGATCTGCGCGTTGCGGTTGCTTCGGCGGCTTTCTTTTATCCAGTGGTGAAGCACGGCTTTTTGCCGCAGCCATCTGATCCGAAACGTATGGAGAAGCTTATCGGTCCTGCGCGTACGAAACTGGTGTTCGTCGCAGGGCACAAGATAAACAGCCAGACGGCCTATGACTATGGACTGATCGATATGATCGTGGAGCCAGAGCAGCTTGATCCAACCGTTCAGGCGCTATGTGAAAGCGTGGGTTCGGCCAAGATAGAGACTGTTCACGCAATAAAGGCGATGTGCCCATGACGCATGAGAAAACTGCCTTGGTCATCGGTGCGGGACCTGCTGGCTTGATGGCCGCGGAGGCGCTCGCGGATGCCGGATTGCGCGTAACCATCGCTGAGGCAAAGCCCAGCCCTGCGCGCAAATTCCTTATGGCGGGAAAGTCTGGCCTGAACATCACCAAGAACGAAGCGAACGATGAATTCCGCGCGGCCTATGGGGGGTGTCCAACCGCCCTGAGTAACGCGCTGGATCGCTTCGGGCCAAACCAAGCAATGGAATGGGCAGAGGCGCTTGGGCAGGACATATTCACAGGCTCGACGGGGCGTGTGTTTCCAAAAGTGATGAAGGCCTCTCCTCTGTTGCGCGCATGGCTTGCACGCTTGAATGAGAAGGGCGTCACGCTCAATCGCGGCTGGAAATGGACGGGCTGGGATGGACCTGCTGCGCAATTTGGAGCGCACGGGAACGTGTCGGCGGATGTCACGGTCTTGGCTTGCGGAGGCGCGAGTTGGGCAAAGTTAGGCTCTGATGGGGCGTGGTCGGAGTTTATAGAGGCGCCCGTTGTGCCATTCAAACCCGCGAATATGGGGTTTGAGGTGTCTTGGTCGTCGCATATGGAAAAACACTTTGGGAGCCCGATTAAGCCGGTTGGAATGATCGTTTATGGAACGACCCATAGGGGCGAGATCGTCCTGTCGCGCGCTGGGCTCGAAGGTGGCGGGATCTATATGGTTTCGGCCATGCTGCGCGATGGGCGCGCGTTATCACTTGATCTGTTGCCTGATCTTTCGCTCAGTCAAGTCCAATCGCGACTTGCACGACCTCCGGGCAAGAACAGCATGTCAACTTATCTGCGCAAGGTTCTTGGCCTCTCGCCGGTCAAGATCGCATTGCTACAGGAATTTGTGCGGCCATTGCCCAAGGGGGCGGCGCTCGCGGAATTGGTAAAATCACTGCCTATTCCGCTTAAAGGGCCACGCCCGATGGATGAGGCGATTTCTACTGCTGGCGGCGTGGCGTTTAGCGCGATGAATGATGAATTGATGTTGCTGAACCGTCCAGGCGTATTCTGCGCGGGAGAGATGCTTGATTGGGAAGCGCCCACGGGTGGCTACCTTATCACGGCATCTCTCGCGACGGGAAAACTGGCAGGAGAGGCAGCCGCGCGCTGGGCGCAAAGCGGCTCTAACGCGGCATAATCCGTTGAAATGCTGGGCGGGCGCGCATCTCGGATACATACTCTCTGAAGCCTTTGTTCACGATCGGGAATTTTGCCCCGATTGCCCATCCTCCGCAATGCGCCGCGAGGATATCGGCGATGGTGAAGGTTTCGCCCATCAAGAACGGACCCGCGCCGAGACGTTCCATGAACCGTTCCTGTGAAACGATAAACTCAGCCTCAAGCTGCTCGCGGATTTCTGGCTCAAGGGTTTGAGGCGGACGCATGTAGTTATGTTTGGTGGCACCCCAAAGCACATGGTCCATTTCTTCGTTAATGAAATGCAGGTGCCCATCCATAATCCCGCGCTCAATGCTTCCTGCGGGCATGGTGCAAGCTTCGTGACGATCCGAGAGAAAACTCATGATCGCAACGGAATCCGTGAGGATCGTACCTTCCACGACCAGCGCGGGAATTTTGCCCACACTCGAAATCTCGCGGATTTGGTCGGATTGTGGCGCAGCCTCGATATGTTCATACGAAACGCCTAGTTCTTCGAGCAGCCATAGCACGCGGATAGCGCGACTGCGAAGCGATCCATATATTTTGTAGGTCATTAGCGTGCTCCTAGCATTGCGAGCCGAACCAAGGTGCGCTCAACCAGCGCCATCGTTGGGGCGCGGCTGGTGGAGCGAAGCTGAAGATCGGTGTCGGTCAACATTGTCAGCGCCACTTCGAGTCGCTGCGTTCCCCATTTTTGTGCTTGGCGGAGCATTTGCTCGCGGCGGGGGCCGAAAACGGGTGGGCGCAAACGGCCAATTCCTGCCGCAGGGCCGCCCGGATCGGCACAGGCGGCATGAAGCGTGCGGAAATGTCGGGTCGCGCCGATACAAAGCCCGACAGGTTGCACGCCCTGAGCCTCAAGCTTGCGCATAACGGGGCCGATTTCGGCGCTGCGGCCCTCGGCGACAATCCTGAGAATATCGTCGAGCGCAACCTCGGTCGAGGTTGGCGCACAGGCCGCAACGTCAAGGGATGTCGCGGGCGTGTCGCTGTTGAGCATATAGAGCGCAAGCTTCTCGAGCGTTTGGCGAAAATCACCTGGCCCGATTTCGCGAGAGAGAGCGGTCAGCGCTTCCATTGCATCGGATTCGATACGCGTTAGACCCGCTTTAGAGAGTTCAGCCTCGATTTCCGCGCGTGTCGGGGGATCGTCGTAAATGCCCGCTGCATAGGCATTGTTATGGCTCTCAAACAACTTGCGGAGCGACGAGCTGGCTTTGAGTTGCCCAGCAGTCACGATAACTTGGGCGTCGTCTGGCTGCCATTCAGGGAGCGCGGCGGCAAAGGCCTTGGAGATTGTGTCGGTTGCGCCCTCGACGAAAACAACGCGCGCGCCGGGAAAGAAGCTTTGGGCCTTCATGGCGTCCAAGAGTTGCGCGGGATCTTTGCGCAGATCACCCGCGGCGATTCTCGTAAGACGCATTTCGTCGTCACCGTTTGGACCGATCAGCGCGGCGATCACCTCTTGGCGCTTGAGCGCGACACGCATTGCGTCCGAGCCATAGATCAAAAGGCCAGTCCGTTTTGGATCGGGTTTGGCAAAATATCCATTGGCGTCGCGTGGCGATAATTTCACGGAAGGAAGCCTGTTGAGTCGATGATGAGTTGGTCCGAGATTTCGTTGCCAAGAACAACCATCAATCGGCGCAGAGCGTCTGCTCTTGCGGAACGGGTGCTGACTGTGTCGGAGGTTGCGCCGAAGCTGGTGAAGTTCTGTGCGGAACCTGTTGTCAGGATTTGCTGAGTATTCAGATCGCGCAGTGTAAAGTCGGCGGAGCCAGCCACATTATAGCGTGTGGTTTCTTGGGATTGCGTGATGGCGAGGGCCTCTACCCGCGTTTCGATGTCGACTGAGAGGCCAAACCGCGCATTCTGTGGGGCGCCTAGGCGGTCCTCAATTTGATTGGTGAGGTCGAATTCGTTCTTATCCTCGGGGGCGTCCACCAAAATCGACCCGCGCAAGGAATCCGCGCTGCCGCTGGGGCCGTATACTGGTTCAAAGCCACAGCCCGCAGTTAGGGCTATGGCTGAGAAACAGAAATTTCGGCGGTTAAGCAACGACATTCACGATCCGTCCCGGCACAACGATGACCTTCTTGGGGGGCTTGCCATCAAGAACCCTGATCACAGCTTCCTCTGCTAGGGCGAGCTTTTCAACATCCTCTTTCGACATATCCGCAGGAACGGAAATCTCGGCGCGGCGTTTTCCGTTCACCTGAATGGGAAGTGTTACCTTATCGTCCACCAACAGCGCGGGGTCGGCCTTGGGCCAAGGAGCCTGTGCAACCAGCCCTTCGCCGCCAAGCATCTGCCAGATGTCTTCGGCAAGGTGGGGTGTCATGGGTGACATGAGTTGCGCCATGGTTTTCAGAGCGTCACGACGTGCAGAAGTCGATGCCTTGGATTTGGCGATGGTGTTTGTGAATCCATAGAGCTGCGCTACGGAAGTGTTGAAAGCAAAGCCGTCGATGCCTGCTGTTATGGCTTCGATTGCCTTGTGTGTTGCGCGAAGGAGCGCCTCGTCGGAGCTGCCGTCGGCAGCCGCCTTCTCGTCGCTCTGGCGGTTTTCATCCGCCAGTCGCCAAACGCGAGCGAGGTGCTTGGCCGCGGCCTCGGCGCCTGCTGCGGTCCATTCGACATCGCGTTCGGGGGGGCTATCAGACATGACGAACCAACGGGCAGTATCTGCGCCAAAGTTGGTGATAATGTCGTCGGGGTCCACCACGTTCTTCTTGGACTTGGACATTTTCGCAGAGGGGATGATCTCTACTTCGGTGCCATCGGCCAGCCTGCCGTCAGTTACGTCCTCGGGCAGATGATATGTCTTGCGGCCTTGTGCATCGCGCGTTTGGTAGATTTCGTGCGTTACCATGCCCTGAGTAAAGAGTGCGTTAAATGGCTCAACTGCGCTTTCAGGGAGGTGACCACAGATCTGCATCGCGCGCGCAAAGAAGCGGGCATACAGAAGGTGAAGGATTGCGTGCTCGATTCCGCCGATGTATTGATCGACGTTCATCCAATAGGCGGCATCCTCAGGGTTCGTTGGCGTAGGCGAATTAGGCGATGTAAAGCGCGCGTAATACCACGAGCTGTCAACGAACGTGTCCATCGTATCCGTTTCACGCAGCGCATCGGCACCACACGAAGGACACGAGCAGTTACGCCAAGTCGGGTGACGATCCAACGGATTACCCGGTAGGTCAAAACTCACATCTTTAGGGAGTTCAATCGGCAGGTTCTCTTTCTTCTCTGGAACAACCCCGCAGGCATCACAATGCACCACAGGGATCGGGCAGCCCCAATAGCGCTGGCGGCTGAGGCCCCAATCGCGAAGACGGAACTTTGTAACACCTTTGCCGAGGCCTTTGCTCTCCATGTATTCGATGGTTGCGTCGATTGCTTCTTCGCCCGTTGCTTCGGTGAGGCCGGCGAAGTGGTCCACCCATTTAACCTTGTCGGTTTTGGGAGGCGTAAAGGCTGTGTTGCCGACGGGTGTTTCGTCACCAATCGCAAAGAACGTATCAGTGACAGGAAGACCGTACTTGCGAGAGAAGTCGAGATCGCGCTGATCATGTGCAGGACAGCCAAACACAGCACCCGTGCCGTAATCCATAAGGATAAAGTTCGCGACCCAAACAGGAAGCTCCTTGGAGGGATCAAGCGGGTGGCGGACCGTCAGGCCGGTGTCAAAGCCCTTCTTCTCGGCCTTTTCCATATCTGCTTCGGATGTGCCGAGGCTTCTGCATTCTGCGGTAAACTTGGCGAGGTCGGCGTTTTCGGCCTCAAGCGCGAGTGCAAGCGGGTGGTCGGCAGAGATACCAACGAAACTTGCGCCATTCAGTGTGTCTGGGCGGGTCGTGTAGACCTCAATGTTTTTGAGATCGCCGACGGGCGCGGTTAGGTCAAACGCAAATTGCAGACCGCGTGACTTGCCGATCCAGTTCGCCTGCATGATGCGAACTTTCTCTGGCCAATCGTCAAGGTCATCAAGTGCGCTCAGGAGTTCTTCGGCGTGATCGCTGATCTTAAAAAACCACTGCGTCAGGGATTTGCGCTCAACAGGTGCGTCCGAGCGCCATCCTTTACCGTCGATAACCTGCTCGTTCGCCAGAACGGTCATATCCACAGGGTCCCAGTTCACAACGGCTTCTTTGCGGTACACAAGACCCTTGTCCATGAAATCAATGAACATGCTTTGCTGTTGGCCGTAATATTCCGGATCACAGGTCGCAAATTCGCGGGACCAGTCAATTGACAGGCCCAATGGCTTCATCTGGGCGCGCATATCGGCGATGTTTTGATATGTCCAATCCGCCGGATGCCCGCCAATCGCCATCGCCGCGTTCTCGGCGGGCATACCGAAGGCGTCCCAGCCCATCGGGTGCAGAACCGAAAACCCGCAAGACGATTTATACCGCGCGACGACGTCGCCCATCGTATAGTTGCGCACGTGCCCCATGTGGATTCGTCCGGATGGATAGGGGAACATCTCGAGGACGTAGTACTTTTCCTTGGCGGGATCGCGCTGTGCGAGGAAAATCTCTGCCTCATCCCAAGCCTTTTGCCATTTGGGTTCGATTTCAGAGGCATTATAACGTGACATTTAGCGAGTCCTTTACATACAAACGCCGAGCTTTTTGCATCAAAGCAAGGCCCAGCGTGTGCGAATTAGAAATGTTGGGGCCAAAGACCCCAGTGTTAGAGTTTACTGTCGAGTTGACGGAGTTGACGGGCGCGCGTGAGAATCGCGTCTTCGACCGCCCGTGTGATTTCTGCGGACACTGCACGTCCACCACTCGATTGAAGGGCCAAGTTAAGAGAGCGCGCATCCAGCGCAGGGTCCTGAACATAAACTGCCGCACGATAGGACTGGCTACCGCCGGGAGGGGTGCCATAGCCGGTGATAAAGATGCCAGAGAATGGATCAACCTCTTGAACTGGAAGGAAATTCAGCACCTCAAGTGCTGCGTTCCAGATGTATTTGTTCACTTCAATCTGCGTGTTGGGGTCGCTTGAGTTTTCAAACAGATCCCAAATCGTAGAGGAGCGATCTTCTTCGTCCGTTATATAGGGGCGATTGTCACCGCCAGGATTTGAGTTGGACGAGCCACAGCCGGACACGCCCACAACAAGCATTGCCGCCAGAAAATATTTAAAAGTACGCATTGTCACCCTTTTGGTCGTCCCATTTCATACGTTGCAGATTTAGTAACCAACCGCCCGTGCCTGAGCAAGTTTTTTCCCGTTTTTCCCTTTTGGAGCAAGTCTTGCACATAGTAATGTTTGAACTTGGGCCATTGAGGGTGAAAATGAACTGTGGCAAACGTGCATCAACCTTCAAGGGTTTGTTCAACATTGCGACCATAAACTTGCAAATGAAGCGCCAAAGAGCGATTGAACAGCATACTCAATTCGGATTCCCCTGAATTGAGGTGACCTTTTAATCTCTATAAGGGAAAACGAAATGAAAAAACTTCTTATTGCTACGACTGCACTCGTTGCAACAGCTGGCGCAGCAGCAGCTGACATCTCCATCTCCGGTGACGGCCGCATGGGTTTGGTATACGGTCCTGAGCTTCAGTACGACCCAGCTACTGATACATTTTCGGTTGAAAACGAAACACGTATGAGCAGCCGCCTTCGTATCGCATTCAGCGCTTCCGGTGAAACAGATACAGGTCTTGCTTTCGGTGGTTCGGTTCGTGCCGACAATGCTGGTGGCGGCGCAGCTGGTACAGCTGGTTCCGTATTCATCTCCGGTGCATTCGGTAAGCTCTCCATGGGCGACGTAGACGGCGCTGCTAAAGCTGCTGTTGGCCAAGTTTCCGGCGTAGGTTACACAGGCATCGGCGACCTCAACGAGATCGCTTACATCAACTCCGGTACAGACTTTGATGATGACGGCTTCGCCGACACATTCTACCCTGTTCCATCCGCTCTTTATGAGTACAGCTTCGGCGACACAACATTCTACGCGGGTATCGGCCAAATTGGTCACCAGCTTGCTACTGCAAACGTAGCTGGCGTACCTGTCACAATCGAAGTAGGTCAGTCCTACTCGGTTGGTGTTAAATGGGCTGGTGCGAACGGTCTGACACTTGCTGGTGGTTACGAAATTACTGAAGACGTAAATGCCGATGGCAACGACGCGTCTGCATGGGCTTTCGGTGCTGACTGGACAAACGGTACATTCACCGTAAAAGGTCGTTACCACATGGGTGACTGGGCTGGTCTTGGCGACATCGACCAACTTGCATTGTCTGCTGACTGGACTTCCGGTGCGACAACTGTAACTGGTTACTACCGCGTTGTAGACTTCAAAGACGCTGACGCAAAAGAAGATGCGTTCGGTCTTGGTGCTGCATACGACCTCGGTGGCGGCGCAACAATCGCTGGTGGTATCGCAACTATCGGTGGCGACTTGTTTGATGACCGTGAAACATACGGTGACCTCGGCATCAAATTCAGCTTCTAATCCAATCGGATTGGTTTGAATTGGGAAGAGCGGGCTTCGGTCCGCTCTTTTCTTTTGAGACGGTTTGTGGCTGATTGGGGTGAAACCAAAAGGCCAAGATATGTCTCTGAATACTACACTCACCAAAATCCACGAATCCGCAGCGCTGGCTGGGCGGCAAGATGATTCCGTCAAACTGATCGCCGTGTCCAAGGTGCAGCCAATCGAGCGCGTCCGCGCCGTACTGGACCAAGGTCATCGGCTTTTTGGTGAAAACAAAGTGCAGGAAGCGGCCGCGAAATGGCCAGACCTACGCAAAGAATACGGCCCGATTGAAGTTCACCTTCTCGGCCCGCTACAATCCAACAAAACCCGCCAAGCGATGGAACTGTTTGATGCGATCCACTCCCTTGATCGCCCCAAGCTTGCCAATTCCATCGCTCGCATTGCACAAGAGTTGGGCCACTGCCCAAAACTCTTTGTCCAAATCAATACGGGCAACGAGCCGCAAAAGGCTGGCATATCCCCCTCAGAGGCAGACGCATTTATCCAAGAGTGCCGCGCATTAGAGCTGCCTGTGATTGGCCTTATGTGTATTCCGCCCGCCCAAGAGGACCCTGCTCCGCACTTTGATCTGTTATCAACAATCGCTGAGCGTAACGGCCTTGCAGAATTATCCATGGGCATGAGCGGAGATTTTGAGCAAGCTGTGGCCGCGGGCGCAACCTATGTGCGTGTTGGGTCGGCAATCTTCGGCGCCAGAGATTATGGCGCTACCAGCTCCGGATAATGATCCTGCTTTCGTGCTGCCAGCGGTTGAGAATCCAGCGTAAATCAGCGCGTGAAAACGCGATGCACCCTTCTGTCGGGTGTCGCGGTTTGCGCCATTGATGCACAAAAATAGCCGATCCCGCACCCGGCGTGGCATCGGGATAGTTATGATCAGTGTAGATCACCAAATCATAGAGCGGATCCCCGCGCCGCAGGGATTCGTGGCTAAATACATAGGACGGATCAGATAGGGGCTGGTTATAGTTCGGATCACTCGGATCGTCCGACCAGATATCTGATGGGCCAATTTGTGTGAGCGGAAATGGAACGTGTGGCGCCGTTCCACGGTCCGCACGATAGGCACCGCCAACCATTCGCATAACCTGAGTAGGGGTCGCGCCGTCGCCTTCTTTTTTCTGCGCAGAGAAGCCGCCTTTGCCAATAGAACAGGCGAAACGACGTCCCATAAACCGCGCTCCCCAGCGGGTCACGACGAGGTCGGTTGGCTTCATAGGATATGTCCGGATTTGGCGGCTTTGGTGGCAAGGTACGCGTGGTTGTGCGCGTTCTCTCCCACTTTCAACGGCACCCGATCTGCAACCTTGATGCCTGTCGCTTCCATCATATCGACCTTGGCGGGATTGTTCGTCATGAGGTTAACTGTGTGAAAGCCGAGCTGCTTTAATATTTCGGCCCCGATGCGGAAGTCGCGTTCGTCGTCCTCAAATCCGAGGCGGTGATTGGCCTGTACGGTATCGAACCCCTGATCCTGAAGGGAATAGGCCCGCATTTTATTGGCCAGTCCGATGCCGCGACCTTCCTGATTCAGGTAAAGCAGAATTCCGTTGCCATTCTCGCCCATCGCGGCGAGCGCTCCGCGAAGTTGCGGGCCGCAATCGCATTTCAGGCTTCCGATCAGATCACCGGTAAAGCAGGCAGAATGCAGTCGACAAAGCACCGGAGCGTTCCGATCTGGGCGTCCGATTTCAACGGCGTAATGCTCTTCGCCGCCGTCATCAGGTCGGAAAACGTGCAGACGGCCAGCCTCTGATACTTCGAGCGGGACACGGGCAGACGCGACAGAAGACAGCGGCGAGAGCGCGTGGATTGCCGCCTCTGCATCCTCAAGGGGGACAAGCGTAAGGTCGTTTTCGTAGGCAAATTTCGCGCCGTTCTGAATTGGCGCAATTGTAGCCGCAGGAAGCAATTGCGCGGCTTTAGCCAATGCAATCGAAGATTTGGCAATACAGCTCGCGCCATCGCGTTGCGTGTTGAGCGGGCCCTTCATCGGTACTTTCAGATCATCGGCGGGGTCGGCGATTGCGTGAATCCACTCTACCGATGCATCCGAAGGAATCCGTACGCGCGCCACATTCGAGTCGTATGCGCGCGCCTTGAGAGTTTCGGCGCGACGCGTGGTAATCGCGAGGATGAGCGGTACATCCAAACTTCTCAAATCGGTAAGGCGGCTGGGCGAGAGGGTCTCTGCCGCGCAAACAAGTGCGGCATCATCGCCCTTGGTCAATACAACAGCAGCGCCCATCCGTAGATCGGCGCGCGCGCGGGCTAGCCGCTCTGGGAGGGTTGGGGCAAAGGGCATCTTGTCCACTCTGTTACAGCATTCACTCGTTATGTAACCGTTTCATACCCGAATTGAAACAAAAGGCGGAAATTCCACACGTCACCGTGAGAATTTTCTACGTGCCCTTGTTTTGCCACGCCGTGACCAACAAATATTATCACAAGCAACGGAGGAAAGTTCATGGCTGCGCTCAAGAAAATACTACTTGTTGATGATGATGACGATCTGCGCGAAGCACTGTCCGAGCAGTTGGTCATGACCGAAGACTTCGACGTGTTTGAAGCGGATTCGGGTGCCACTGCAATGGCCAAGGCCAAAGAGGCGATCTATGACCTCGTAATCTTGGATGTTGGCCTGCCCGATACTGATGGTCGCGAGTTGTGTCGTTTGATGCGCAAACAGGGCGTTAAGTGTCCGGTGCTGATGCTCACGGGGCACGATAGTGACGCTGACACGATCCTTGGCCTTGATGCTGGTGCGAATGATTACGTGACCAAGCCGTTCAAATTCCCCGTCCTTCTGGCGCGGATCAGGGCGCAGTTGCGGCAGCACGAGCAAAGCGAAGATGCTGTTTTCCAGCTTGGGCCATATACGTTCAAGCCCGCGCAGAAGCTACTTGAAGATGAGGAAAACAAGAAGATCCGTCTGACCGAGAAAGAGACGAATATTCTCAAGTTCCTCTATCGGGCTACGGGCGGCGTTGTCGCGCGTGATGTATTATTGCACGAGGTATGGGGCTATAATGCTGGGGTTACGACCCACACGTTAGAGACACATATTTATCGTCTGCGGCAAAAGATCGAGCCTGATCCAAGCAACTCAAGGCTTCTTGTGACCGAGAGCGGTGGCTATCGACTCGCGTCTTAACGAATCCCGGCGACTGGGTAAGTCGCACCTCCCTGTCGACTTACCCGGGCCAAGCGCCCGGGTTTTTTTATGCAATCAGCGGAAGTACCTGATGCGATTTCAGACACGTGCGCGCACTTTCGAATTTGTTCCAGCTTTGCTCTAGTTCGGGGAACAGCTCCAACAGTTCGTGTTGTGTCTCGTCACTTAGCCCGCGGTAGGTTTCTGGACCTGGCAGGAAGCTCTCGGTTGCGAGGCCGTTGGCATAGATAACTTCGTGTCGATCGAAAAGAATATGGAAATAGGTCACGCCTTCGGTCGGGGCGTGGCGCAAGATGTTAGTATCGTTCAGCAAATGTTTGGCAGGTACAAGAACCTCGTTCGTGCCGAAATAAAGCTCTGCACGCCAACCGGTAAATAGAACGCGGTGCTGCGGCGAAACCATGAGATCCTGCGATGGTTGATCTGGTCCAAAGCAATTCTGCGCTAAACGCACTGGAACCAAGTTCGCCCGCGTGCGGAGTTGCTCTGCGGTGAAGGTTATTTGCCCGATCCAACGGATTGGCTGTTGTCCGTTATCTGCTGTTTCGACCAAATCACCAACAGACAGTTCCTCAACACGCTTCGTACCTTGTGCAGTCGTGATGAAAGTTCCAGACGCAAAACATGGCGGAGTGGCGTAATCCCCATAGGGAGTCTCGTTTGAGCCCGGACCTTCACCGGTATCGATGACAGTGAGCGGCACGCCGATGGGCGGGAAGCCCGCAACAGGGCCGATAAATGCCAATCCCTCAATGGTTCCGTAGGTGTTAGAGCCACCCGGTTCACGGAGGTTCAGGCCGACTACTTGGTAGGTATTTCCCTCAGGATCACGCACCGTGATGGAATATTCGGCCTCGACAATGGTGCCGCTCGCATAGAACTGACCACCATAGGTCGTACCGGCCGCAAGTGTTTGCGAGGTATCATTGTCCTCAAAATCCGGATCATTGTCGTTGATGTTTACAGTACTCCAGCTGTTGGAGTTCAACGTGATGGACGCGCCCATCAAATGGCTCCCGTCACCTTGAGTAATACCAGATAGGCTCTTGCCGTCCGAGACAGTGATACTTCCCGAAGGGAGGGTGTATAACGTTTCCATTGAAATGCCTGTTGTTCGCGCTCGGCTACTATTGAACGTATTTCTCTATATTATCTAAATAGACGAAAACGAAACGAAATTGAACCTATATCAAAGTCAGCCTCAATGATGAAAGCGCCCGTTTTGGGTGGTGATTCTGCGTGAGGGGGCATATCTTGGGTCCAAGCAATTCTAGGAGCGCATAATGGCCTTTACTCTTTGTACTTGGAACATCAACTCTGTTCGGCTTCGCGAACCTATAGTGTTGAAACTATTACAGGAACATGCGCCAGACGTGCTTTGTCTTCAGGAATGCAAGAGCCCTGTGGATAAGATTCCCGTCGAGGGGCTTCATGCATTGGGCTATACGCATATGGTTGCGAATGGGCAAAAGGGCTACAACGGCGTTGCGATTATCTCGCGCCTTCCGTTGGTGCAATCCGGAGCGCATGATTTCGCGAACCTCGGACACGCGCGCCACGTATCCGCGACGCTTGAGAACGGTGTGAATATTCACAACCACTATGTCCCTGCGGGCGGTGATGTTCCTGATCGTGAAGTGAACGAGAAATTTGGCCAGAAGCTGGATTACCTCGCCGATATGCGGGACGATTTCAGGGCAAATGCGCCCAAGAAATCCATTCTTGTCGGTGATTTGAACATTGCCCCGCGCGAAGATGACGTATGGGATCACAAGAAGCTCCTCAAAGTGGTGAGCCACACCCCGATCGAAGTCGAAAAGTTCGAAGAAACCCGCGAAGCAGGCGACTGGCATGATGTCACGCGCAACGATATTCCAGACGGGCGGCTTTATAGCTGGTGGAGTTATCGCGCCAAAGATTGGTCCGCCGCCGACAAGGGACGCCGCTTGGATCATATTTGGGCCACTGGTGATATTGCTAATTCAGGCCACAGCAGCCGCGTTTACCGCGACGCCCGTGGCTGGGAAAAGCCCAGCGACCATGCGCCGGTTTTCGCAACCTTTGACCTTTAGCACTCCAAGCCCCATATAGGGGAAAATGACCGAATTGGATGACGAACCATGCTTGAACTTGGACAGACCGAACCTACCGAAGAAGTGCTGGTAAAGGACTCTTCTGAAGCGACCTTTATGGAAGATGTGATCGAGGCCAGTCAGACTGTGCCAGTGATCGTCGATTTTTGGGCGCCTTGGTGCGGCCCATGCAAGACTTTGGGGCCGGCGCTTGAAGCGGCTGTGAACAAGGCCGAAGGCGCGGTCAAAATGGTTAAGATTGACGTTGATCAGAACCAAGGTATCTCTGCACAGCTGCGTATTCAGTCGATCCCGACCGTCTATGCGTTCTGGCAGGGGCAGCCTGTCGATGGCTTCCAAGGGGCGCTGCCACCGAGTGAAATTGACGCCTTCGTCACCCGCGTTGCGGATATGGGGCCCGGTGCGCCGGATGGTGGACTTGCAGATGCGGTTGAGGCCGCAGAGGCGATGTTTGAGGCCGAAGAATACGATGATGCCCTTCAGACGTTCGTAGCGATTACTGAAGAAGATCCAAAAAACGTCCCTTCGTTCGCTGGCATTATCAAATGCCACTTGGCATTGGGTGACGCGGATGAAGCCGAAGCTGTTCTGAATGGTATCCCCGCAGAGATTTCGACCGATCCCGCGATCGAAGCGGTGCGCGCCAAGATTGATCTTGCCAAACAAGCGGCAAACGCAGGACCAGAAGCCGAGCTAAAGGCAGCGGTTGAAGCCGATCCCGATAATCACCAAGCCCGATTTGATCTGGCAACCGCGCTTCATGCGGGGGGTGATACCGAAGGTGCGGTCGAGCAACTCCTAGAGTTGTTCCGCCGTGATCGCGAATGGAATGACGCCGCAGCCAAGTCGCAGTTGTTCACCATTTTCGATGCGCTCGAGGCCAAAGACCCGATTGCGCTGAACGGTCGGCGCAAATTATCGTCGATGATCTTTGTTTAACGGCGTTTTCGCTGTAGGCTGGTAGAATGATCTCAGGATTCAGCCTCCCGTCTGATGTGCCGCTCTTTCCACTGGAGGGAGCGCTCTTATTGCCCCGTAGCCGCCTACCGCTTCAGGTATTTGAGCCGCGATATTTGGCAATGGTTGAGGATTGTCTCAAGACGGATGATCGCATTTTGGGTCTAATTCAGCCTAAATCGGGCGGATTTCAGGATGTCGGTTGTGCTGGACGTATCGTTGGCTTCACCGAAACTGATGATGGGCGCTATATGATCACGCTCCTTGGGATGTCACGCTTTCAGATTTCGGATGTGCGGGAAGGGTTCAAACCCTATCTTCTGGCCTCTGCAAGCTGGGGGGAATATTCGCGTGATCTTGGCCCTGCTGAACAGGACCAAGAGTTCCCGCGCGACACGTTTTTGCCCACGCTCAAGAAGTATTTCAAAATTCGCGATCTTGAAACCGACTGGAGCAGCCTTGAGAACGCGGAGGATGAGTTGCTCATCAACTCTCTCTCAATGCTGTGTCCGTTCGAGCCGAAGGAAAAACAGCTTCTTCTCGAAGCGCAAACCCTCGCGGATCGCCGTCAGACGCTTCAGGCGTTACTGGAAATGGCCCTGCATTCAGGCCCGAAGAAGGAACAAATACAATGACAAACGAAGGTTCATTCGACCCTAAGATGCTCGAATCTCTCGTGTGTCCGATTTCGCATCAGCGTCTGGACTATGATGCGCAAGCGTCGGAACTTATCTCGAAATCGGCAAATTTGGCTTTTCCGATCCGCGACGGCATTCCTGTTATGCTCGTTGATGAAGCGCGTAAGCTCGACTAGATTTGCCGCCCTTGCAGCAGCTTGGGTAGTTCGCCAGTAAGCCCTGCCGCTTCGCGCATGAAACGACGTCGCACCGGTGGGAGGGCATTGACGATGCCCAGTCCGATATCCCGAACCGCACGAAGCGCGGGATTATCGTTTGAGAACAGAGCGTTAAACCCATCCGTCGCGCCCGCAAGCGCGTTGGTGTCGAAGCGGCGCCATTGTTGATACCGCTCTAGAACGTCGATCGCACCGATGTCTTCGCCGCGTCTTTTGGCCTCCACCACTACTTGCGCAAGTGCGCCGACATCTCGTAGGCCAAGGTTCAGCCCCTGTCCGGCAATTGGATGAATACCCTGTGCCGCATCCCCAACCAGCGCCGTCCGCTGCGCGATCTTTGCTTGCGCCATTGAAAGCACCAGAGGGTATGAGAAACGCCCCCCCGCAAGCGAGATTTCTCCGAGGAAGCTGCCGAAACGCGGTCTTAGTTCCTCTAGGAATGCATCATCGGAAAGCGACGAAATGCGCGCGGCGTTTTCGTGGGTTTCGCTCCAGACAATGGACGAAACATTTCCCGGAAGCGGTAGAATTGCCAGCGGACCTGCGGGCATGAAAAACTGATGCGCACAGCCATTATGCGGCTTTTCATGCGCAACAGCGGCAACGAGCGCGGTTTGACCGTAATCCTTGACGTTGCGTGAAATTCCCGCGCGCTCTGCTGTACCACTTTTCTTGCCATCCGAGCCAACAAGAAGCCGCGCCGAGATGGTCTTGCCGTTCGATAATGTGACCCTAACGCGGGTGTTATTGGTCTCTTGCGCGATAACGGTTTCACCAGAAATCGAGGTAATATTTTCCTGTGCATCCAACGCATTCAAGAGTGCGACCCGTAAGAACCGGTCCTCGACCATATAGCCCATCGGACCTTCTTCGAGTTCGGCATGATCGAAGTGAAGCATGAGAGGGGAGGGGCCTTCGCCCGCGCGACCATCGGTAACTTTGACGTCCAAAATCGGTTGCGAGTGGTCCGCGACCTCCGGCCAAACACCAAGCGCCGACAGCATTCGTTGCGAAGCCAGCGCAAGCGCATATCCGCGCCCATCGAAGGTATCCGATTTGCGCGTCTGTACTGGCAGGGCGTCAATCAGTGTCGTGGTCAACCCGGCTTGTGAAAATGCCAGTGCCATCGAGGCGCCATTCAATCCGCCGCCGACAATAAGAATATCTGTGTCAATGCTCATGAGAGTATATTGGCGTAAATCTCGGGATTGTCCATGCGTTCTGCTGTCGCTAGGGTCGCGACTCTAGGGCGCAGTTTGAGGATTGGATTATGGATTGGCTAAAGGCAACGGCTTCGGATTTGGGGCGTGGAATTGGCGCGGGCGAGATTAACCCCGTTGAGCTGACCGAAGCATATCTGGAGGCAATCGCCGCTTCCGAACTAAGCCCTCGTATCTATACCCAAGTCACCGCCAAACGCGCGCGTTCCGAAGCCGAAGCAGCCCGTAAGAGAGCGCAAAACGAGGCGCGTTTGGGACTATTGGATGGTGTTCCCGTCAGTTGGAAGGATCTCTTCGATAGTGCAGGCATCGCGACTGAGGCGGGCTCAGACCTGCTAAGCGGTCGCGTCCCGAGCGAGGATGCAGAGGTCCTAAGGACGGCGACTCTTTCGGGGTCGGTTTGCCTTGGCAAAACGCATTTGTCGGAGTTGGCATTCTCTGGGCTTGGCCTAAATCCAGTCAAAGAAACACCGCCCTGTGTGAACGATATGGAAGCAGTTGCAGGCGGTAGTTCGTCTGGCGCTGCGACATCGGTGGCGTTTGGGCTTGCACCCATTTCCATCGGTTCCGACACTGGCGGCTCGGTGCGTATTCCTGCGGCATGGAATGATCTGGTTGGGCTGAAAACCACTGCGGGGCGTGTTTCCTGTAGGGGTGCTGTACCGCTTTGTGAGCGCTTCGATACCGTCGGGCCGCTCGCTCGCTCCGTCGAAGATGCCGCGCAGATGCTCGCAATGCTCGAAGGGGGTAAACCCGCGGATCTAGAAGGCGCAACGGTAAAGGGATTGCGGGTTTGTGTGCTCAAGACCATCGCCCAAGATGACCTTGATGCAAGCGCGTCGAAAGGGTTTGAACAGGCTCTATCCCAGCTAAATTCGGCAGGAATCGTTGCGGCGGATTTTGAATTTTCCGCATTGAACGAGGCCATGGATTTCTCTCCGGTTTTGTTCTCGGCGGAGGCGTACGGCATCTGGAAATCCGAGATTGAAGCCGCGCCAGAAAAGATGTTTCCACCTATTCTAGAACGCTTTCGAAGCGGCAAAGATGTGCTTGCGGCCGACTACGTTGCTGCATGGCGCCGTCTTGAGGTGATCCGGCACGAATGGGCCGCGGCATCGTCAAGCTTTGATGTGGTTGTTCTTCCAACTGCACCGATTATGCCGCCCAAGCATCAGAGACTTTTGGACGACAAGGACTACTACGTTGAGCAAAATTTGATGACGCTGCGCAACACGCGAATTGGCAACTTACTGGGTTTATCGGCTCTAACATTGCCCACAAGCGTTCCTTCGGCGGGATTCATGATGCTCGGTGGGCCGATGCAGGAAGAGGCGCTGTTGCGTTATGGGTGCGCGGCCGAAGATATCGTTAAATCCTAGGCTGGCCTAAAAGACACATCATTCTCGCCAAGCGGCAGAAAAAATTGGCGTTTTTCTGGACCAAAGCGCCCCGCGCCGCTACTCTGGGCGAATAACGGGGCGTTAATGATCCCGACATTGAGGCACATATGGTATTTCCAGAGCGGTTTTCGAACCTGCCAGAATACGCGTTTCCGCGTCTGCGAACCCTATTGGATTCGCACGCCCCTGGGGGTGACCCTATCGCTATGACCATCGGCGAGCCGCAACACGCGAGCCCGTCATTTGTCTCTGAGGTTATTGCCGAGAACGCGGCTGGATTTAACAAATATCCTCCGAACGATGGCGCGCCAGAATTGCTTGATGCCATCTCGGGCTGGATAAAACGCCGTTATGATATCGCAATTCCGAGTGCTCAGATCATGGCGCTGAACGGAACGCGTGAAGGATTGTACAACGCCGCGATGGCGCTTTGCCCTGAGGAAAAGAACGGCAAGCCCGTCGTTTTGGTTCCAAATCCGTTCTATCAAGTTTACGCAATCGCGGCGATTTCGGTTGTTGCCGAAACTGTATTTGTCCCCGCAACGGCCGAGACGGGCTTCTTGCCTGACTACGCTTCGTTGCCGCCAGAAGTTCTGTCACGCGTGGCAATTGCATATATCTGTTCCCCGTCAAATCCGCAGGGCACAGTTGCGGATCGTGATTATTGGAAGTCCCTGATTGCTCTGGCCGAGGAGTACGACTTCCAGATTTTCGCCGATGAATGCTATTCCGAGATTTACCGTGGTGAAGCACCCGCAGGCGCGTTACAGGTGGCGCTTGAGATGGGTGCCGACCCCGAGCGGGTTGTAATTTTCCACTCGCTATCCAAACGATCAAACCTCCCTGGTTTGCGCTCTGGATTTGTTGCGGGTGGTCCTGAAACGATGGCGCGTGTTCGTTTGCTTAGAGCCTATTCCGGCGCACCTTTGCCCTTGCCGCTTCAGCTTGCCGCTGCGCGCGTATGGCAGGACGAGGCGCACGTGGTGGCGAACCGCGCGCTATATGATGAGAAATTCGCGATTGCGGATGAGATATTTAAGGACGTCGAGGGGTACATTTCACCGGATGCAGGGTTTTTCCTATGGCTTCCAGTGAATGACGGCGAGCAAGCCGCTCTCGATATTTGGCGCAAGACAGGCGTTCGGGTGCTCCCCGGAGCTTATCTCAGTCGCGAAGTTAATGGATTTAATCCGGGTGCAGGGTACATTCGTGTAGCCCTTGTCGCCCCAAAAGAAGAGATGCGGGCGGGTCTTATGAAGATTCGGAACTGCATTTACAATGAGGGACAGTAGAGTATGGCTTACCAAACAAGACAACGTGATCCATTGTTAGACACCAATGTTCAGGCCGCGCTCGAAAAACGTGGCAAGGAACTTGTGGGTATCGCCATGATCGTCGCAGGTGTTTTGGTCTCCATGATGCTCGCGTCCTACTCGCCGACTGATCCAAGCTGGTTCTCGGCGACGAGTGCTCCGATTCAAAACTGGTTGGGCGGATTTGGCGCGGCGATTGCTTCGCCGCTGTTCATCATCGCGGGTATTGCCAGTTGGGGTGTGCCGATCGCCTTGATCGGATGGGGAGTTCGCCTCGTTGCGCACCAAGGCGCTGAACGTGCGCTCTCGCGTCTGATTTTCGTGCCGATCTGGATCGCGATATTCTCTGTTCATGCCGAAACCTATGCGCCCTCCGCTGATTGGAGTCACAGCTTTGGGTTGGGCGGAATGTTCGGCGAGATGGTTTCTGGCGGACTATTGAACGGAATTGGCATTACGACGACCGTTGGTTTCAAGATATTCTCGCTGGTGACGGGCGTTTTGATGTTGGTGGCTGGTTTCTTTGTTCTGGGCTTTACCAAACCTGAGCTGCGTTTGATCGGGCGCTTTTTACTCGTTGGTCTGATTATGGGCTATGCCCGTTTGATGAACCTCATGGGGCGTGGCGCGAGCGAAGCAATGTTGGCCGCAAAACGCGCCAAAGAGAACCGCGAAAGCCGCCGTCAAGAAGCCGCCCTCATGGCGCAAGGAGCGGCGCAGTATGCCGATTTTGAGGAGCGCGGCGCGCAACCCGCTGGTTATGGTGAACTGACTGAGCCGCCCTTACGTGCGCAGGTTGTCCGCTCAGAGCCTGTAATTGAGCCACATGTTCAGCCTCAAGCCGAGGCGCAACCTTCGCCAAAGCCAAGTTTGTTGGCCCGCGTTCCCCTTATGAAAAAGCGCGCACCGGCGCCTGTTCATATCGAGCCGGAATTGACTGCGCAACAGCCAGAGGAAATGGATGACGAAGAGCGCATCAAGGCACGTATCTCAAACGTAATCAAATCGCGCGTTCGCGCAGCGCCGCGCGTCGCCACAGTGCGTGCGGAGCCGCAACTCAAGCGCCCAAAGGGGCCGAACCCGTTGGTATTGAGTGCAGAACCTCCTCAGGCTTCTGTGTATGACGATTACCCCGATGAGGCGGTGATAGAGCCTGTTTCCGAGCAACCCTATGTGGAAGAACCGCCTGTTGCGCGGCCCCAGATGGTTGCGCCACAAATCCCTGCGGCGCCTATCACCAAGCCCGTGGTTCAGCACAATGTGCGCAAGCCTATTCAACCATCAAGCCGTGCCCAAGCCGAGGCGCAGCCAGCACTTCAGTTTGATGAGCAAGCTGATCAATTTGAACTCCCACCACTTTCGCTCTTGGCGAGTCCGGATTCGATTCAGCGTCATCATCTCTCTGACGAAGCGCTCGAAGAGAACGCGCGGATGTTGGAGAACGTTCTGGATGACTATGGCGTAAAGGGTGAAATCGTAGCGGTACGTCCGGGTCCGGTTGTGACCATGTACGAACTAGAGCCAGCGCCCGGCCTCAAGGCGAGCCGAGTAATCGGCCTTGCCGACGATATCGCGCGTTCGATGTCTGCGCTTTCTGCGCGTGTTTCCACCGTTCCCGGGCGTTCGGTGATCGGGATCGAACTTCCGAATGAGAACCGCGAAATGGTTGTACTTCGCGAAATTCTCTCTGCACGTGATTTCGGCGATACCGGAATGAAGCTGCCACTTGCCTTGGGTAAGGATATCGGTGGCGAGCCAATCGTCGCTAACCTTGCCAAGATGCCTCACCTTCTGATTGCGGGTACAACGGGTTCGGGTAAGTCGGTCGCGATCAACACGATGATCCTGTCGCTTCTGTATAAACTTACGCCAGAAGAGTGCCGCCTGATCATGATCGACCCCAAGATGCTTGAACTTAGCGTCTATGACGGCATCCCGCATCTTCTTAGCCCAGTTGTAACAGACCCTAAGAAGGCTGTTGTGGCCCTGAAATGGGTCGTGGGCGAGATGGAAGAGCGCTATCGCAAGATGTCCAAGATGGGTGTTCGGAATATCGACGGCTATAACGGACGCGTACGCGATGCGCTCGCCAAGAACGAGATGTTCAGCCGCACCGTTCAGACCGGTTTTGATGATGAAACGGGCGATCCAGTCTTTGAGACAGAGGAATTCGCGCCCGAGAAGATGCCATACATTGTTGTTGTCGTCGACGAGATGGCCGACCTTATGATGGTTGCGGGCAAAGAGATCGAGGCCTGCATCCAACGCCTTGCGCAAATGGCGCGTGCGTCGGGTATTCACCTTATTATGGCGACACAGCGCCCATCGGTCGACGTGATCACCGGTACGATCAAGGCAAACTTCCCGACTCGGATTTCGTTCCAAGTCACCAGCAAGATCGACAGCCGCACGATCCTTGGCGAAATGGGTGCCGAGCAGCTCTTGGGTATGGGCGACATGCTCTATATGGCGGGTGGTAGCAAAATCACGCGTATTCACGGCCCGTTCTGTAGCGACGAAGAAGTCGAGGAAATCGTTAATCACCTCAAGGCTTATGGCGCGCCTGAATATAAATCAGGTATCGTTGACGGCCCCGATGAGGACACCGAGAGCAACATCGACCTCGTTCTTGGTTTGGGTGGCAACACAAATGGCGAAGATGCGCTATACGATCAAGCGGTTGCGATTGTTCTGAAGGATCGCAAATGCTCGACCTCGTATATCCAACGCAAGCTCTCGATTGGCTATAACAAGGCCGCGCGCCTCGTAGAGCAGATGGAAGACGAGAACCTCGTTTCCCCTGCTAACCATGTAGGTAAACGTGAAATTCTGGTGCCCGAACAGTAGGTATCGGCAAATAAACGCTTTGTGATTAGGGTTGGCTGGCAATTCCACCGAAAGCGGCTAAGTATGTTCGTATGAAACATTTACGCCTCCTTTTGGTGCCAGTGCTGGCAACCTTTCTCGCTCTTCCTGCTGCGGCAGAAAAGCTCTCGTTGAACACGCTTTCAAACTATTTCAATAGTTTTGAAACCGCCCAGAGCCGGTTTACACAGATCAACGCGGATGGATCTAAGTCTGCGGGAACTCTGTATATGCGCCGCCCTGGGCGCGCACGGTTCGAATATGATCCGCCCAATGAGGCGCTTGTTATCGCGGGTGGTGGGCAAGTTGCGATCTTTGATCAGAAATCCAACGCTGGCCCCGAGCAATACCCCCTAAGCCGCACCCCACTGAGCATCATTCTCGCCAAGCGCGTGAACCTAGCACAGGCGCGCATGGTTACAGGGCACGGAACGCGCGGAACTGATACCGTTGTGCGTGCTCGTGACCCTCAGAAGCCAGAATATGGAAGTATTGATTTGATTTTCGCGGCGAATCCAACGCGGCTGATCGAGTGGATTATCAACGACCCATCCGGAAGTAAAACGCGCGTTATTCTGAGTAACTTCAAGACGGGCGGGAACATGCCCGCCAGCCTCTTTGATATCACGCTAGCCGCGAATAGGCGTTAATGAGGCACTATGCCTTGCCGCATTGTTTTAGCTGGGCGTGGTAAAGCCGCGCCCGCGCATCAACACTGTTGGCAACATTAACCAGCCATGGTTTAGAGCGGTAAGACCCACGGGCATAACCCGCACGTCCTTCGTGATAGGCAAGGTATTGGTTGGCCGCATCGCCCTTGGAAATACCAAGCTTGCGTGTGGTTTCGTCCATGTACCACCCCATGAAATCCACGGCATCGCCAAAGTCGTCCCGCTTGGCCCCTCGGCCGCCGCGCACGTCTTTGTACTCGTCCCAAGTCGCATCAAGTGCCTGACTATATCCATATGCAGAGCTTTGACGCCCCATCGGGATCACACCTAGAACGAATTGGTGTGGCGTTCGCGCATTGCCCACGAACTTGCTCTCTTGATAAAGAGTCGCCATTTGTACGCTGATTGGAACACCCCAACGCCGTTGGGTGCGTTTCATTTCTTTATAATATTTACCGCGCTCTTTGAGGATCGCACAGGCGTCGTTGAGGTTGCGCGGGGCAGAATAGTTACCCCCACCGCAAGCGGCGACCAAGATCATCAATGCTGTTGCGCGAAGAAGTCTGCTCATATGCCCCTCGCTTATATTTTGTCCTAGGATAGCGCAAAACTATCGCCGGATAAATAACAAACCTATAACTTTAGATCATGAAACCGAGAGCAAGCGGAATTACGGCAACCGAGAGCAGCGTGGATACCACCACAAGCCCTGCCACCGCATTTGAATCTGCACCGTATTTTTCCGCAAGCATATAGGAGGTAACGGCCACTGGGGTTCCGACCTGAAGGACCAGTACCGCCAGCGCTACATGCGGAAGTTCAAGCCAGATACCTACGCCCGCCGCGAACCCTACACAGAGCGCCGCCTTGAGAAGGGAAAGCCAGAATGCTTGTCCCAAACGTCCCGGTTTAAGCCGCGCAACTGCCACGCCGAGCGTCACGAGCATAAGAGGAATCGCCATCTGTCCAACGAGTTCAAGCGCGTTGGTTAAGAAAGTGGGCGTCGTCCAGCCCTGCCACATAAAGATCCCGCCAAGGATCGTGGCGCCGACCATCGGCTCTTTCACAACTTTGCGAATGCTACCCCCACCCGACACAACCCAGACACCAAAGGTGAAGCTCCAGATCGCCATGACCGCAAACACAACAATCGCATACGCAAAGCCCTCTTCGCCAAATGCGAAATACGCAAGGGGAAGGCCGACATTGCCTGTGTTACTGAAAATGAGAGGCGGAAGGAAACTCCGCATTTCGAGGTTAAGTGCTTTAACCACAAGGTAAAATACAAGCGTAAGCACCCCGTAGGTTAATACGCTCGCAAGCAGAAGGAGAGAGAGCGCGCTTGGTTCAATTTCGGTTTCCATCAGCGCGACAAAGATCAAAGCAGGCACCGAAAGGGTCATCGCAAGGCCCGTTACGAACTGAACTCGGTACTCAAATCCAAAGAAAACCCAGAAATATCCGATCGAGGCGAGGATGAAAACAGGGGCGACAATTTCGATAACTGTTAAAACTATGTCCACAGTTTGTTTCCATCAAAATTCGTCTCAAACATGGACAATCCCCTCGTCGATTGAGTAGTAATCATATAGGGGGCATGTAAGCAATGCTGAAAACACGAGCCAAATATTATCTTGGTCAGGTGGTGCGCCACCGGAAACATCCCTTCCGAGGGGTGGTGTTTGACGTGGATGCAATGTTCTCGAATACCGACGAATGGTACGAAGCCATCCCAGAAGGCAGCCGACCCAAGAAGGACCAGCCGTTCTATCATCTGCTCGCAGAAAATGACCAAAGCTACTATGTGGCTTATGTCTCGGAGCAGAACCTTGTCGCGGACTACACCGGCGTCCCCGTAAGCCACCCAGATGTGGGTGACTTGTTCGGAGATTTTGAGGACGGAAGTTACCCGCTACAGGTTCAACTCAACTAATATCCCAGCGCACAGCCGTCCTTGCGTGGGTCTGATGCACCCTGAAGCACGCCATTTTCATCATCAATAAGGATCGCCTGTGCGCCACCAATCGCGGTGTCGGGCGTGACAACGTTGTGGCCGAGATCCGCAAGTTCCTGACGTACAGAGTTGGAATATCCGTTCTCAACTTTCATCTCACCAGCGTCCGAGAAACTGCGCGGCGCATCGATTGCTTGTTGTGGGTGCATGCCGAAATCTACAAGGTTAGAGACAAATCGCGCATGTCCGTTGGGTTGATATGCGCCGCCCATTACACCGAATGGCATAATGACCTTGCCGTTCTTCTTGAGCATTCCGGGAATGATGGTGTGCATTGGGCGCTTGCCACCTGCCGCTTCATTTGGGTGCCCCTCTTCGAGGGTGAACCCAGCGCCGCGGTTCTGAAATAGGATGCCGAACTTATCAGAGGCAAGTCCCGATCCAAAGCTGTGGAAGATCGAGTAAATGAGCGAAACGGCCATGCAATCTTTATCAACGACCGTGATATAGATTGTGTCCTTGTGGACAGACTCGCTGAGCTTCTGTGCAGAGGCCATAGCACGCTTCGGATCAATCAGCGCAGCCAAATCAGATGCGGTTTCGGGCGCAAGCATATGCGCGAGGCGCTGGATGTGGTCGGGATCGGAAATAAACCGATTCCGGGCATCATAGGCAAGTTTGGCTGCCTCTGCTTCGATATGCGCGCGCTGGCTTCCGAAGGCATCCATGCCCGCAATATCAAAATGGCTAAGGATGTTGTTCATCAAAATCGCCGTCGCGCCTTGGCCGTTCGGCGGATGCTCAACGAGTTCCAAATCCTTGTAGGTCCCCGATACTGGGGTCGTATAATCACAGGCCGTGTTGGCAAAATCATCAAGCGTGTGCGTGCCGCCAAGCGCATTCAACGAGCTCACCATATCTTCGGCAACTTCGCCGGTGTAGAACGCATCGCGCCCGTCAATCGCAATGCGGCGCAGTACCTCTGCTTGTTCAGGAGAACGGAATACTTGCCCTACTTCGGGGCATTTCCCGTCGATAAGGTAATAATCTCGCGCAACACCCTGAAGGCTGCTCTCGGCGAGCTTCCAGTCGCTTTGAGTGCGCGGCGCAACGGGTACGCCCGCCTCTGCGTAATGAATTGCAGGTGCAAGTGCGCCGGCGATGCCAACCTTGCCCCAATCTTTGGAGAGCTTGCAGAACGCATCAATTGCACCGGGCACCGTAACGGCATCCGCGGTATTCAGAGGCATCGCCTTAAGCCCCTTGGCGCGTAATTTTTCCGAGGATAGGCCCGCAGGAGCGCGGCCCGAACCGTTCAGCGCAACGACCTCGTCACTATCCGAGGGCTTGAGGAGTACAAAGCAATCGCCGCCAATACCGGTCATTTGCGGCTCGCAAATCCCTAATGTCACTGCACCCGCAATCGCGGCATCCACGGCATTACCGCCCGACTCGAGAACTTGAACGGCAATCTTCGCGGCCAACGGGTGCGATGTGGCGCACATCCCATTTTGAGCAAAGACAGGGGAACGGCCAGGAAGGTGAAAATCGCGCATGAATACTCCTTAGTTTCAGAAGCGTAGACTAGACTCGCGATTCCGGATTTCCAAGGTGGATTTGCGCTAATCGTTCCTCGACGCTGCGCATCAGGTGGGGGCTATCTGCCACAGCGTCGAGGGAAGCTTTGTTAGCTACCCTTTTTCTATGATCCCCGTTTTGGGCGTCGCTAAGGAGTGAATTGGGCAATTTAGGGGCGGCAACGATAACCCAGACAGAACCGAAGCCGGTTTTCGCACCCTGTGCGGACATAGGATAGGTCGTGGGAAAGCTCATGAATGAGCATCCATCCCCAGCCTCCTTCAGGAAGGTTCGCGCCGTTTTCAAGCTTTGGAATATGCGCCGAGGGAAGCGAGCGGTTCGGCATCGGCAATCCATGATCAACGACTTCAAACGCAAGGGCGGATTCTTGGAAATCGATCCGTAGGCGTATCGTCCCGCGCCCACCATCAGGATAGGCATGCTCAACGATGTTGTTCAATACCTCCGCGACGACCAGCTCAACCTTGCTGCAATCAGCCTCAGAGAAATTGAGCGCGCGTAGTTTGGCCAACAGCTTGAGAATGGTCGCGCGCACATCCATCGCGTCACTCACGAGTGTCAGTTCAAGAGGAGAAGCGCCGCATTTCTCAGGCATATCCAGAGGTTCTCTCATCTAGGTTCGTGGCCCGCTACGCGTTGCTTAATGCTTCTTCGGCACTGTTATAGATTTGAAAAACCGTATCCATCCGCGTGAGTTTGAAAACTTTACCAACTGCGGGCGTCAATCCAGCGATATCTAGTCGGCGATTCGTGCCTAGTTGCTTCATCGCCGCAACCACCGCGCCGAGTCCGCTACTGTCCAAAAACGTGACATTCGAAAGGTCGAGAACAACTCTTGCCTCGCCGTTTTCCGTTATTTCGCGCATTTTATCTTTGAATTGCACCGCAGCGGCGGAATCAATGCGCGCGGCTTCTACGCGAGCGACGAGAGTGTTTTTTGTGTTAAGAGTCGAAATATCCACGTTCAATCTCCGATAATTGATACGCACGAGGGTAGACGGCAGACGTTACCATTCGGTAAGCATTTTCGAGAGAGCGCCAGAAAAAAGGGTATTCCCATGAGAGAAGTTGTAATTACAGGGGCCGCACGCACGCCGATGGCGGGCCTTCAGGGGGACTTTGCGGATGTGCCCGCTGCCGATTTGGGCGGAGCGGCGATAAAAGCGGCGCTGGAAGGTGCACAAGTAGAGACATCTGACGTTCAGGAATTGCTGATGGGTTGTGTGCTCGGAGCGGGTCAGGGACAGGCGCCCGCGCGTCAGGCGGGATTTGCCGCTGGTCTTGGCGATGAAGTGCCAGCGACGACCCTTAACAAGATGTGTGGATCTGGCATGAAAACGACGATGGTCGGTTTCGATCAGGTTGCATTGGGACAGTCCGATATCGTGGTTACAGGTGGCATGGAGAGCATGACGCTCGCGCCCTACTTACTCCCCAAGATGCGAGGCGGCGCACGTATTGGGCATGGTCAGGTCGTAGATTCTATGTTCCTAGATGGCCTCGAAGATGCGTATGACAAAGGTCGCCTTATGGGGACGTTTGCGGAAGATTGCGCAGAGAAATACCAATTCACCCGCGAGGCGCAGGACGCGTTCGCGCTTTCTTCACTCTCACGTGCCATTGCTGCGCATGAGTCAGGTGGTTTTGCCAAAGAGATTACCCCCGTCACCGTAAAAACACGCCGTGGAGAGACCGTGGTTGATCATGACGAACAGCCAGCTAAGGCGCGGCCCGAAAAAATTCCGACGTTGCGCCCTGCGTTTCGCAAGGACGGCACTGTTACTGCGGCGAATGCGTCATCGATTTCCGATGGTGCAGCGGCGCTTGTTCTGGCTGATGCCGAGACTGCTGCGGCCAAGGGCCTACCTGTTCGGGCGCGTATCCTTGGCCACGCGAGCCATGCCCAAGCTCCGGGTTGGTTCACCACCGCGCCGGTGCCCGCTGCGCAAAAGCTGTTGGATCGCTTGGGGTGGAGCGTTGAGGATGTGGATCTTTGGGAGGTCAATGAGGCCTTTGCAGTTGTTCCTATGGCCTTCATGGCAGAGATGGGCGTACCCCATGACAAGTTGAACGTGAACGGCGGGGCCTGCGCGCTGGGCCACCCGATCGGTGCATCGGGGGCGCGGATTATTGTGACGCTTCTGAACGCACTTGAGGCGCGCGGGCTAAAGCGTGGCGTCGCGGCGATCTGTATCGGCGGAGGCGAGGGCACAGCCATCGCAATTGAACGACCATGACGGTGGATTATTCAACGCTCGCCAAAACGATCGCGAGCCTGACAGACGGCGAGACAGATGAGGTCGCCCTCATGGCAACGGTCACCTGCGAAGTGCACCATTCGGATGCCCGTTTTGACTGGACGGGGTTCTATCGGAACGTGGGTTACGACTTGCTGAAAATCGGTCCTTATCAAGGGGGGCACGGTTGTTTGCAAATACCGTTCTCGCGCGGGGTATGTGGGGCAGCGGCACGTTCACAAGAGGTGCAGCTTGTCCCCGACGTGCACGCATTTGAGGGGCACATCGCTTGCGCAAGTAGCACAAGATCCGAGCTTGTATTGCCGGTGATCGGCAAAGGTGGCCGTTTGATCGGTGTGTTTGATATCGACAGCGATCAGCCAGACGCATTCAACCAAACGGATGCAGACTCTATTGCTGGCATTTTGGCGGATGTATTTGGTGACGTGTAGGGAGTAAGCCCATGAAAGGAAGTTGTCTTTGCGGCGAGGTGGCCTTTGAGATTGAAGGTGCGCTCAACCCACCTGTGGCGTGCCACTGTAGCCAATGCCGCAAGACATCTGGCCATTACTGGTGTGCGGCGCAGGCAGTGGAGTCGGGCCTAAAGCTTACGAAATCATCGACGCTTACTTGGTTTCGCTCCTCGGATTACGCCAAGCGCGGGTTCTGTAATGCGTGTGGAAGTTCCCTTTTCTGGAAAATGGACACTGAAACAACCATTTCCGTCGCCATGGGCGCACTTGAGCCGCCGACAGATATGAAAATTCGGGCGCATATCTTTGTGGCGGACAAGGGAGATTATTATGAAATCGAGGACGGGCCGGAACAACTGGCCAAATACTAGCTTTTCAAATATCACCCGCCCATGAGTGATGACTATAACCCCCCGAATGATCCGCTTGATATTTTGCACATGGATCAGCACCTCTTGGTGGTGAACAAGCCTTCGGGGCTTCTTTCTGTGCCGGGGAAGGGCGAACACCTCGCCGACTGCCTTCTTGCGCGGGTTCAGGCGGCGTTCGCGGATGCGCTTTTGATCCATCGTCTGGATCGCGATACCTCGGGTGTTATGATTTTTGCGCTCACCGCACATGCGCAACGCCATATCGGGCTTCAGTTTGAGAAGCGGCAAACCAAGAAAACCTACGTCGCGCGCGTCTTCGGGCACATTGCCGAAAAAACCGGAACTGTAGACTTGCCGCTCATCGTGGACTGGCCCAACCGCCCGCTTCAGCATGTGAATTTTGAAACGGGCAAACAGGCCATCACCGACTGGCGCGTTGTGCGCTATGAAGACAACACAACGCGTGTTCGGCTGTTCCCCAAAACGGGCCGTAGCCACCAGTTGCGTGTGCATATGCGCGAGATCGGGCACCCCATTCTAGGCGACCCGTTTTATGCGACAGGCGAGGCCCGCGATGCGCCGCGACTTATGTTGCACGCCGAGGAATTGCGCCTCCGTCATCCCGAGGGCGGCGAGGGGCAACGCTTTCGCGCTAAGTGCCCGTTTTAGGCCGAAGATCATATTCTGACGCTAGCCCATGGATTTGCGTTCCCTAGGGGCCTATATGTTTCCCAACAGCAACTTTGTAGGAGACTAAAATGGCATTGCGCATTAACGATACTGTCCCAGATTTTAAGGCTCAAACCAGCGAAGGTGAGATTTCATTCCACGACTGGATTGGCGATTCCTACGCGATCCTGTTTAGCCATCCCAAAGATTTCACACCTGTTTGCACAACTGAATTTGGTGCGGTTGCGCAGCTTGCTGATGAGTGGAAAAAGCGCAACACCAAAGTGATCGGCGTGTCGGTTGACGGTGTCGAAGACCACAAAAAGTGGAAAGGCGACATTGAAAAATTCGCAGGAACATCTGCGGGGTTCCCGATCATCGCAGATGAGGGCCTTGCCGTTTCAAAGGCATATGACATGCTCCCCGCCGAGGCATACCTTCCCGACGGCCGCACCCCTAACGATAGCGCGACGGTGCGTTCGGTGTTCATCATTTCGCCAGACAAGAAGCTTCTCTTGTCGATGACTTACCCCATGAACGTTGGTCGTAACTTTGCTGAAATTCTGCGTGCGCTTGATGCGTTGCAAACCGCAGCCGGCAAAGGCGTTGCGACACCTGCGAACTGGACGCCAGGTGGTGATGTTGTGATCCCTGCGGCAGTTAGTGACGAAGACGCAAAGGCAAAGTTTGGTGAGTTCACAACTCACTTCCCATATCTGCGTACAACGAAACTCTAATTCGTTTCTAAGTTTACAAAAGCAAAAGGCCCCGAAGCGCGAACTTCGGGGCCTTTCTTGTAAGCGCTAAGGCTTAAGCTTCTTTTTTCTCTTCGACGATCTCTTCGCCAGTTTCCTGATCGACAACTTTCATCGACAGGCGAACTTTGCCGCGATCGTCAAAGCCCAAGAGCTTCACTTTCACGTCCTGACCTTCTTTGAGTACGTCGGATGGGTGGTTCAGACGACGGTTCTCGATCTGAGAAACGTGTACCAGACCATCGCGCTTACCAAAGAAGTTCACGAATGCTCCGAAATCAACGATCTTAACAACTTTACCGTTGTAAACCGCGCCTGCTTCTGGCTCGGCAACGATCGAGTGGATCATGTCGTAGGCTTTTTGGATTGCTTCGGCGTTGGCAGATGCGATCTTGATCACGCCATCGTCGTTGATGTCCACTTTCGCGCCAGAAGTCTCGACGATTTCGCGGATCACTTTACCACCAGAACCGATCACTTCACGGATCTTGTCTGTTGGAACCTGCATTGTTTCAATGCGAGGAGCGTGCGCCGAGAATTCGCTTGCTTCTGTCAGAGCGTTCGACATCTCACCGAGGATATGCTGACGACCTGCTTTGGCTTGTGCCAAGGCTTTTTCCATAATCTCTTGGGTGATGCCTGCAACTTTGATGTCCATCTGCAGGGATGTGATCCCGGCTTCTGTACCAGCAACTTTGAAGTCCATGTCGCCGAGGTGGTCTTCGTCACCAAGGATGTCTGTCAGGATCGCATAAGAGCCATCATCCTCAAGGATAAGACCCATCGCAACACCAGCAACCGGTGCTTTCAATGGAACGCCAGCGTCCATCATGGAAAGCGAGCCGCCACAAACGGAAGCCATAGAGGACGAACCGTTGGACTCTGTGATCTCGGATACAACGCGAACGGTGTATGGGAAATCAGTCGGCGCAGGCAGAACAGCCTGAAGCGCGCGCCATGCAAGTTTACCGTGACCGATTTCGCGGCGACCAGTAAAGCCAAAGCGACCAACTTCACCTACAGAGTAGGGAGGGAAGTTGTAGTGCAGGATAAAGTTGCTGCGGTATGTACCTGTCAGCGCGTCGATCATTTGCTCATCGTCGCCAGTGCCGAGTGTTGTAACAACGAGGCCCTGAGTTTCGCCACGTGTAAACAACGCAGAACCGTGCGTACGTGGAAGCAAGCCAGTTTCGGAAGTGATCGGACGAACAGTTGTTGTGTCACGACCGTCGATGCGCTTGCCAGTTTTGACAACGTCGCCACGAAGGATTGTGGACTCAACTTTCTTAAGCGCGGAACCAAGGTTCTCGTCCTCAAGCTGTTCTTCTGTGAGGGCTGCTTTGATTGCTTCACGTGCTTCGGCAACAGCAGTTGTGCGCTCTTGCTTGTCAGTGATCGCATAGGCTGCGCGCATTTTGTCTTCGCCAGCAGCCATAGCTGCTTTGAACAGCTCGGAATAGTCAGGCGCTTGGAAGTCGAATGGCTCTTTGGCGCAATCTTCTGCAAGATCAATGATCAGGTCGATCACAGGCTGGAAAGAGTCATGTGCGAATTTGACCGCACCAAGCATCTCTTCTTCGGAGAGTTCGTATGCTTCGGACTCAACCATCATCACGGCTTCTTTTGTACCCGCAACAACGAGATCAAGACGCTGCTCTGGGTTGTTGCGAAGCTCGTGCATGTCATCGCATGATGGGTTCAGTGTGTATTCGCCATCAACATAACCAACACGTGCCGCACCGATTGGGCCCATGAATGGCGCACCTGAAATCGTAAGCGCCGCAGACGCCGCAATCATCGCAACGATGTCGGGATCATTCACAAGGTCATGGCTCAGAACTGTACAGATCAAGAGAACTTCGTTCTTGAAGCCAGGTACGAAAAGCGGACGGATCGGACGGTCGATAAGACGGCTTGTCAGCGTCTCTTTTTCAGTCGGACGCGCTTCGCGTTTGAAGAAGCCACCAGGAACTTTACCGGCAGCATAGTATTTCTCGCCATAATGGACGGTAAGCGGGAAAAAGTCTTGGCCCGGCTTTTGCTCTTTTGCAAAAGTAACGTTGGCCATAACCGAGGTCTCACCCAAAGTGGCGATTACCGAACCGTCGGCTTGGCGGGCAACTTTACCCGTTTCGAGTGTGAGCGTTTCGTCGCCCCACTGCATAGATTTCTTTGTTTCGTTAAACATATCGTTTCCTAAATTAGCCGCGGGGGCCCATCCCCTTTGGCCGTTTACGTACGGGCCGTATGCCCGTGGCCTCTTTTTTCGTGTCCTATCTGCGGGGCGAGGCCCGGCCCCACAAACGTCGGATTAAAAAGAAAACCGCGCCCCTAAAGGCGCGGTTTTTGTGCTTAGCGGCGAAGGCCGAGGCGTTGGATCAAGTCCTGGTAACGCTGTTCGGATTTGCCACGAAGGTAGTCAAGAAGCTTGCGGCGCAGAGCAACCATTTTCAAAAGACCACGACGACCGTGGTTGTCTTTTTTGTGGGTTTTGAAGTGCTCTGTGAGGGTCGCGATGCGCGAGGAAAGGATCGCAATTTGAACTTCTGGCGAACCTGTGTCGCCTTCTTTCGTTGCGAATTCTTTCATTACGCGTGCTTTTTCTTCAGCAGTAATCGACATCGGGGTCTCCTTATCTAAAGGGTTAATGGCACAAGCCGGGATGTCGTCCAGCAAAGCCCGTGGAGGTATCTTTCGCCAAACCTCAAGATTCGACGAACAGATTCCGCGCGTATATGGGGTATTTGCTCAAATTGAAAGGGGAATCACAGGATTTCGGCGAAAGCCCGCCCTGTTTGTTGCCCCAACGATTATATCCGAACGAACTGAATATCCGAAGCACTCAATGTTGTGGTTTCGGGAAGGGTCGCTACAATGACGTCATCCAGCACGACATAACTGTTTCCGTCTTGGGTATGGATTTGCACCTCTGGATCTTCTTCCTCGGAATGTTCAATGATTAATTGGTCTTCGGAACTATCAAAATCGGTGATGATCGCGGGGTTGTCTTCGATGATCCATTCGCCAAGGTGGAAGCTGTCGGCACCCGCTCCGCCACTGCCATAGTCGTTGTTGCCCAGCACCAGCCTGTCGTTTCCGTCGCCACCATTCAGGAAGTCACGCTCATCGCTGTCCTCTTGGGTGTCTTCATCCAGCTCAACACCGACAAGGAAATCATCGCCAGCGTTGCCCATCAGGGTATCTTCGCCCAAGCCTCCAAAAAGAAAGTCATTGCCATAGCCGCCTTCAATCGAGTCCTTGCCGTCACCGCCGGACAATACGTCATTCCCCTCGCCGCCGATAAGTTTGTCATCTCCTTCGTCGCCAGAGATCACGTCGTCGTCGCCATATCCCATAAGCTCGTCATTGCCGCTTCCGCCGAAGAGCAGATCATCGCCGTCGCCCCCGTGCGCATCGTCATCGCCAAAATCGCCTAGGATGATATCCTCGCCCTCTTCGCCATAGAGCCAGTCGTCGCCTTCATGGCCCAAGAGCTGATCGTCCCCTTCGCCGCCATTAAGCAGGTCGCCCATGGTGCCGCCTTCTAGGATATCTTCGCCCTCGGATCCGGCGTGTGTAACGGGAGTGTCGTCGGAAGTGTCGGGTGCGTCCTCGTCGCTAGACTTGTCGATTGACATGACACTTTCGGCGACCGCGCCCATGAGTAGCGCGCTGAATAATCCAAGCAGTCCAAACATATCAAACCCCAAGCAATCGTTAAAACGCCTCGATTCACCCAGATCCGCGCGCCTTTTTATGTCTTAGCGGGCGCGTTTGGTAACGCAACATTTAGATTGGTTAACAGTGGGTTATACTTCCCAGAGCATCGGTTGAACCGAATAGGAAATATAGAGCGGGTGCTTGGGGTGTCCTTCCTTGGATAGGCCAAGGTGGTAGAGTTTTTGATCCGCAAGGAGCTTCTCGACCGCAGCGCCGCGACCGAGGTGCGCGCCATGGGTTCCCCACGCGCAGATGATTTGATCTGTCCATGTACAGCCATCCAAAATGGCGGCGTCATTCTCTGGTCCGATAGGGTCGATTGCCGCGCGCATTTTGCGGGGGTCTGTGTCGCGCCACGCAAAGATATTCGCCACCCGAAAGCCGCCAAACCCCAGCGCACGCGCCCGCCGTTCGCATCTCTCAACGGTTGGGTCGTTTTGAACCTCTGTCGCTGTGGATGGATTAAGCATGATGAAGAACACGCGCGGCGCATTCGGTTCCCACACACGGGTCAACGAATAGCGATAAGCCTCGCAGTCAGAATAGATCGCGATAGAAGCGGCATCGTTCTTTTGGTGCGTGCGGGTAATGGTCACGTGCTATCCCAGATTAAACACGCGGCTTGGGTGGATTTCGCCCGCCTTATACCGCCCAACGGCAACCGCTTCGCCATCAAACGAAGCCCAGCATTCGTCGCCATATTCCAGGTTGGAAGCCAGAACCATTCCGGGGTTCCCGTTGCGCAATCGCACGGCACCTTCGGGGGTGCATTTCACCTCGGGAAGATCGGCAAGACCCGTTTCAAGCGGGAGCATATATGCGTCTAACTCGCCCGTTTTAGCCAGTTCGTCGATTTTGGCGACGCTTATGCCGTCCTTGACGTCAAACGGTCCCGACCAGATACGGCGGAGATTCCGAACATGGCCAAAGCAGCCGAGTTTCTCGCCCAGATCACGCGCGATTGCCCGCACATATCCGCCTTTGCCACAGGTCATTTCAAGCGTCACGTGATCGGGGTCGGGGCGATCAACGAGCAACAGTTCTTCTACCCACAGGGGGCGGGCGGCGATTTCAAAGTCTTCTTCGTCACGGGCGAGCTTATAGGCCCGCTCACCGTCAATCTTTACAGCCGAGAACTTCGGCGGAACCTGCATGATTTCACCAACAAATCCCAAGAGCGCCTCTTTGATGGTCTCGTCATCAGGGCGCGTTGGGCTCTCTTTGGTGACGACGCCCTCGGCATCATCGGTGTTCGTTGCCTGGCCCAGACGAACGGTAAACTCGTATGCCTTGAGCGCGTCTGTGATATAGGGAACCGTCTTGGTCGCTTCGCCCAATGCCACGGCAAGTACGCCGGTTGCTTCTGGGTCGAGAGTTCCTGCGTGGCCAGCTTTCTGGGCTTCCATCGCCCAGCGCAACTTGTTGACCACGGCGTTCGAGCTGATGCCTGCGGGTTTATCCACAACCACCCATCCCGAAATATTGCGACCTTTGCGTTTGCGACCCATGAGACTGTCCTATTTCTGTTTCAAGTCGCGCGACCTACAGTTCAATGCAGTCAGCGTCAACGGGCGAATACTTCACCGATCCTGAACCAAGCCAACGATTGGACCCAGCGGAAACCCGATATCATTCCGTGAGATTTCCGGAGCATAGAGGCGCGATATCTTGCCGTCAAAGAACAGCGCATTCGGCATTCCCAAGTGGTCCCGAAAGAACCGTGCGAAGTCGTGAAAGTTCACTCTCTGATCGGAGATCGCGAAAATAGCGCGCGTTCCGTCCGCGCTTGTGCCAACGCCATTGCGGTAGTGCTTCGAGTCCCCATTCGGAATGAGGCGCGGATGAAGCGCGTCATTGATCACGAGCATCGGTCCCGATTGCGTGGCGAAACGGCAAGCTGGCATAGCCGCTTCGTAGGCTTCGCTTGTGTAAATCTGAAACCCTTGCTCTGCGATACAGAACACACCATTCGGAGAAAGCCCAAAGTTACCATAGCCGCCGCCATGCTGAAGCTGGGCCTTTTCCTCGCCCTTCTCGATATAGAGTCCGACTGGCTGACGGTCGTTGTGGAACATGCCGGCATTCATCGCGAACGCAAGCTCTTTGTCCTCGCTGGCAAGCTGTTCGTTGACCGCACCAAACCCGCCGAGAATTCCGCCGCTTGGGTTTTCTAGAAATAAGCGTAGATCCTGATCCTGCGATACTTCGCAGACCGTATAGGTTTCGGACTCGAACTCGGACTTTTCACAGGACGCAGCAGCGCCTGTGCTCAACCCAACGAGCCACAAAAAAATCGCGAGACTATGCTTTATCATCTTCCACATCATCACGAGCCTGAAGATCTCTCTGAACGTCGTCTTGTTCGAGAAGGCGGCGCGTCTCGTCCATTCGGTCAAAGGTCGTGTCGATTTCGTAGCGCACCTCTGGCGAATGCTTGAGCGCCATTTTCTTGGTTATGATACGCCGTAATTCGTGACGGTTCTCACGTAGACAGGCAAGCGCTTCTTCTTGTCCTTGTCCACCAAGTGGCAACACATATGCAGTTGCAATGCGCAGGTCCGGCGTGACGCGCACCTCGCTCACGGTGATCGACATACGATTGAGGTCGGGTGCGTGGACTTCTCCGCGCATCAACACCTCTGAAAGGGTGCGTCGAATAAGTTCGCCAACCCGAAGTTGACGCTGTGAAGGGGCGCGACCTGCGCGATTTGTGTTCTTTGCCATACGGTGCATGTAAGCATGATTAGCGCCCAGAGCAACAGGGCTTTGCTTTGTGGCGCCCATGCGGTTAAACGAGGGAAACAGATTGGGTGAGGTCATATCATGAGCCAAGAAACAAAAATCGCGATTGCCGGGGCTTCGGGCCGTATGGGCCAAATGTTGATCAAAACGGTGCTGGATAATGACGCCACTGTTCTCTCTGGTGCGATTGAGCGCGCGGGTCATGATTGGGTCGGCCAAGATGTCGGTCAGGCGATGGGTGGCCAGAGCTTGGGCGTAATAGTGTCTGATGATGCGGCCAAGGTGATCGCGGATGCGGACGTACTTATTGATTTCACAGCGCCGGCCGCGACCCTCGCATTCGCAGACCTCGCCTCTACGTCTGGCACAGCGCATGTTATCGGCACAACGGGCCTGTCGGATGAGGACATCGAGAGCCTGAATGCCTTTGCGGCCAAAACTGCGATTGTGCGCGCGGGAAACATGAGCCTCGGCGTAAATTTGCTTGTGCAGCTAACCAAGAAAGTTTCCGCAGCTTTGGGCGAGGATTTCGACATCGAAGTTATCGAGGCCCACCACCATCACAAAGTTGATGCACCGTCTGGAACGGCCCTAATGCTTGGCGAAGCCGCGGCCGAGGGGCGTGGCGTTGATCTCAAGGATGTATCAGATCGCGGGCGCGACGGAATAACAGGTGCGCGCAAGCGTGGGGATATCGGCTTTGCGGTTGTGCGCGGTGGCGATATTGTTGGTGAACACGATGTGATGTTTGCCGCACCAGGCGAGCGGATCGTCCTTCGTCACCTAGCGACCGATCGCAAGATTTTCAGCCGTGGCGCGATCACCGCAGCGATCTGGGCTGCCAAGCAAAAACCGGGCGCCTATGACATGATGGACGTTCTGGGGCTGTAACTAAAAGTCTACCGCGATCCCTTTGCGCTCCCAGTCACCGTAACGAACAGGTTCGGGGCCATCACGACCGCCGAGTTCTGGCGGGAGCGCTTCTTTCTGCTTCTTGCGCCGTTCTTCAGCTTCGGCGAGGGCGCGTTTCGCGGCTTCGGGCAGGTCGGCTTGCTCACTCATGTCGGTTGTCCTTGTTTTGGGCCTAACGTTGATATACGCCACCTTTCATGTCACAGAAAACCCCAAAATCCGCGCCCCAGCAGGGCCAAGCCGCCCGCCTTGCCGCTGTTCAGCTGCTAAATGCGGTGACCGTCAAGAAACGGCTGCTTTCTGAAGTGAGCGGACCGAAGGGTCCGATGGGCCGGCTTGATGCAGCAGACAAAGCCCGCGCGCAGCGCCTTGCGACGACGACGTTGCGGTTTATGGATCGTGCGGACCGGCTCTTGGGGCCATTCATTCGCCGCCGCCCGACGCCCGAGGTGCACAATATCCTGCGCCTTGCGGTTGTTGAGATTTTTGTTGAGGGCGCACCTGCACACGGTGTGGGAAATGCACTTGTCGCGATTGCGCGCGATGGCCGCGAGACGACCCACTCTGCGGGCATGGTGAATGCGATTATCCGCAAGCTAGGCGCGCTTTCTGTCGAAGGCTGGGAAAAGCTACCTGCGCCAAGAATGCCAAAGTGGCTGCGCAAGCCTCTATTGGCGGACTATGGCAAAGCGATCATCGAGAAGATCGAACAAGCGCACGCGCTTGGGGCGCCGCTGGACCTTTCGTTCAAAGAGGATGCTGTTTTGCCAGAGGGTGAATTGCTCCCAACGGGCAGTTTGCGGATTAGGGACGCTGGACAGGTCTCGGCCCTTGAGGGCTACGCCGAAGGTGGCTGGTGGGTGCAGGACGCAGCAGCGGCGCTTCCGGTCAAAATTCTTGCACCACAAAAGGGTGAGCGCGTTCTTGATCTTTGTGCTGCGCCGGGTGGCAAAACGATGCAGATCGCCGCGAGTGGCGCGGATGTTACGGCGGTGGACCTCTCGAAGTCGCGTATGGAGCGGGTTGCCGAGAACCTCGAGCGCACGGGATTTGACGTAGAGACAGTCGTTTCGGATGCGCTCGAGTTTAAGGCCGAGCCATATGACGCGATCCTGCTGGATGCGCCCTGTACCGCGACGGGCACGATTCGGCGCCATCCCGACTTGCCCTATGCCAAAGACGGCAGTGAATTCCCCGAACTCTTCGCGCTTCAGGAACGCATGATTGATCATGCTTTGACACTCCTTAAGCCCAACGGGCGGCTTGTGTTCTGTACCTGTAGTTTGCTGTTTGATGAGGGCGAAATTCAAATCGAAGATGCTCTCAAGCGTCACCCGAATCTGATCGTCGATTCGGTGGCACTTAAGGTTGCTGGCGTTGACCCCGAGTGGATATCCAAAGAAGGCGGCCTTAGGTTGCGGCCCGACTATTTTGCCGCGCAGGGTGGGATGGATGGCTTCTATATTGCTGTTCTTCGCCACAAGGATGCAAAGTCTTAAAAACATCGGTGACACAACTGCCCTTGGGACGTAAGGTGGATCAACAATAAGACCAACGTCACAAATAACCGAGGCAAGGCAGGGTGGTAAACACCGATGGGATCATGGCGCGACAACAGCGCCTCGCGAACCGTATTCATGCACGTCTAAGTGTATTCTCACGTCCTGCGACGGGCTTTGTTTCACAGCCTGAACCGCGCACGATTGGTGCGTTTGCGCGTGGGCGACAGTTGATCGCGGGTAACTTCCTTTTCGCCGGTTTTCTCGTAGAGGCGCCCAGCACCAGTATCTGGAACCTGCCCATGCCGGACCAGAGCTTTGAGCAGGAATTGCACGGGTTCAAATGGCTCGATGATTTGGCCGCGGTAGGTGATCTTGAGGCGCGCAAGCGGGCGCAGGAATGGACGACAGACTGGATCGAGCGCTATGGCAACGGGCGGGGTTCGGGATGGACGCCTGATCGCACGGGGCGGCGGCTTATTCGCTGGATAAACCACGCGCTCTTTTTCCTGAACGGTCAGACCTCAGACGCGTCCGAAGCGTATTTCGGCGCATTGGCGCAGCAGACTGTTTTCCTCTCAAAACGATGGCACACCGCGGGTGCCGGATTGCCAAGGTTTGAGGCTCTAACGGGGCTTATTTACGCTGGTTTGTCGCTTACCGGAATGGACAAGTACGTCAAGCCAGCCCTCAAAGCGCTGGCACGCGAATGTGCGCAGCAAATAGATGAGCAAGGGGGCATTCCAACCCGAAACCCAGAGGAACTGCTTGAGGTCTTCACGCTTCTGACGTGGACGGCATCCGCACTTGCAGAGGCGGGGCGCATAGCGCCACAGGAACACCTGAACGCGATTGATCGTATTGCGCCCACATTGCGCGCGTTGCGCCATGCGGATGGCGGACTTGCGCGTTTCCATGGTGGTGGGCGTGGCCTTGAGGGGCGGCTTGATCACGCCTTGGCGGTTTCTGGGGTGCGAACAGTCTCTAACACAAGCCTTTCAATGGGTTTTGCGCGCCTTCACGCGGGGCGTACAAGTGTGATTGTGGATGCGAGCCGCCCTCCGATGGGGGCGGCATCAACGGATGGACATGCCTCGACCCTCGCGTTTGAACTTACATCGGGTCGGCGCCCGCTTATCGTGAATTGCGGAAGCGGCGAAAGCTTTGGCGAGAGCTGGCGACGCGCTGGGCGGGCAACGCCTTCGCATTCAACGCTAAGCCTTGAAGGGTTCTCCTCTGCGCGATTGGGGAAGCAGCGACTTGTCGCTGGTCGAAATCAGCAAAGTCTGGTGGATGGGCCGACTAAAGTCGAGTGCCAACAATCCAGCGATCAATCGGGCATGCAACTTGGCGCAAGCCATGACGGTTATGTGGCGACTCACGGCATACTGCATCAAAGGCGACTAGAGCTTGGGTTTGATGGGCGCGGACTTGCAGGTCAGGATTTTCTGACCGTCACAACACCCACCGACAAGCGGACCTTTGATGCGCGGATGGATGCGGCAAGATTACAGGGTATCCCGTATTCCGTCCGATTCCACCTGCATCCGGATGTTGACGCAGAGCTTGATTTGGGGGGAACAGCGGTTTCGCTTGCGCTCAGAAGTGGCGAGATTTGGGTGTTCCGCCACAATAGTTCCGCCCAATTATCGGTCGAACCTAGTGTTTATCTTGAAAAAACACGCCTAAAACCGCGTGCGGCAAAACAAATCGTTCTATCTGGGCGCGCAATGGATTATGCGACCCGTGTCACATGGTATCTTGCCAAGGCCCAAGACACGCCAAACAGTTTGCGTGATTTGGTCAGGGACGGGATACCCAAGCTGTAATTTGCCATTCTGGGGATGCAAAACATGACCGACCAAACACCCGTGCGCCGCGCGCTTCTTTCTGTTTCTGATAAAACCGGCCTTATTGAACTGGGCCAAGCTTTGGCCGAACGCGGCGTAGAGCTTTTGTCTACGGGCGGGTCTGCTTCTGCGTTGCGTGCCGCTGGTCTTACCGTCAAGGACGTCGCCGAGGTTACCGAGTTCCCCGAAATGATGGATGGCCGTGTAAAGACGTTGCACCCGCGCGTTCACGGTGGATTGTTGGCATTGCGCGATAACGATGACCACGTTGCCGCAATGAAAGAGCACGGTATTGGCGCGATCGACCTCTTGGTTGTGAATCTTTACCCGTTTGAGGAAACAGTCGCCAAGGGTGCCGATTATGACACCTGCATTGAGAATATCGACATCGGCGGCCCCGCGATGATCCGTGCGGCGGCAAAAAACCACGGGTTTGTAACGACAATCGTCGATGTTCAGGATTATGAAGCGCTGATCGCGGATATGGACGCAAACGGCGGCGCAACGAGTGACGCTTTCCGCAAGACGGCCGCACAAACTGCCTACGCGCGGACGGCGGCATATGATGCGGCGGTATCCTCTTGGATGGCTTCGGCGATTGGCGATCAAACGCCTCGTCGTCGTGCTTTTGCGGGAACTTTGGCGCAAGGGCTTCGGTACGGTGAAAATCCGCACCAGCAGGCAGCGTTCTATACGGATGGCGTTGCGCGCGCAGGGGTGGCCACCGCGACCCAGCATCAGGGCAAAGAGCTTTCCTATAACAACATCAACGACACCGACGCTGCATTCGAACTTGTGGCAGAGTTCGATCCCGCTCAGGGACCTGCCGTGGCAATCATCAAGCACGCAAACCCATGCGGTGTTGCGCGTGGCGAGACCCTTGTTGAGGCGTACAAATCGGCGCTTGCTTGCGACAGCACCTCGGCATTTGGCGGAATTATCGCACTTAACCAGCCGCTTGACGGTGCAACCGCAACCGAGATCGCGAAAATCTTTACCGAGGTTGTGATTGCGCCCGAGGCAGACGACGAAGCCAAGGCGATCTTTGCTGCCAAAAAGAACCTACGACTTTTGACGACTGGCGGATTGCCGGATGTGCGCAAGGGTGGCCTTACGTATCGCCCCGTTGCTGGCGGTATGCTGGTGCAGGACAAGGACGTCGGGTTCGTTGACCTCGCTGACCTCAAAGTCGTAACAAAACGTGCACCGAGCGAGGCCGAAATGGCCGATCTTCTCTTTGCTTGGAAAGTGGCGAAACATGTCAAATCCAACGCGATTGTCTACTGCAAAGATGGCGCGACTGTTGGTGTCGGCGCTGGCCAAATGAGCCGCGTAGACAGCTGCCGTATTGCCGCCCGCAAAGCCGAAGATATGGCAGAAGCGCTAGGACTAGAGACGCCTTTGACCAAAGGATCTGTCGTAGCTTCCGATGCGTTCTTCCCGTTTGCAGATGGATTGCTGACCGCTGCGGCCGCTGGTGCCACCGCTGTTATTCAGCCCGGTGGTTCGATGCGGGACGACGAAGTTATTGCCGCCGCTGACGAGGCAGGATTGGCGATGGTGCTGACTGGTATGCGCCACTTCCGTCACTAAAAAAGGATACAGCCCATGCGTCTTGTTCATATCTATGCTTTCGTGATTCTCCTGTTGGATCAGGTGAGTAAATGGATTGTGGTGCATGGGCTGAATCTTCAGAACCGGCACGAAATCGACGTTTTGCCGCCCTTCGTGAATTTTCGCATGGCGTGGAACGATGGCGTCAATTTCGGGCTTGGCGGTGGCGGAGGAGATATTGCGAAATATCTTCTTATCGCCCTCGCGCTCGGAATTTCGGCTTGGGTCTATATCTGGGTACGCAAGGAACAGCCGCGCAAGCTTGGAAAAATCGCTGCCGGATTCTTGATTGGCGGTGCGTTAGGCAATGTTATTGACCGTTTCAGATATGGCGCAGTGGCTGATTTCCTGAACATGAGTTGCTGTGGATTTGAGAACCCGTATTCCTTTAACGTGGCCGATATTGCTATCTTCATTGGGGCCTTTGGGTTGATCCTTTTCACAGGTGGGAAAAAGGGCGCGTGACGCGGCAAAACCTTTGGGTTAAACATGGCCGCAAGTTAAGGGAGAATTGCATGTCTACGCGCGCCGGATTGAGATTGGCAAGTTTGGTTGCTTTGCTAGGAGTTGTCAGTTGTGGCAGCGACAACACTACCAGTTTGCTCAATTTGGATGCGTCAACGGATGGGCCGGATGCCTTCTCCATTGTGCCAGGCAAGCCTTTGCAAACCCCTACAAGCTATGCGGCCCTGCCGCCGCCCACACCGGGAGGGCGAAACCTGACCGATCCAACTCCGAAAGCGGATGCGATTGTTGCCTTGGGCGGGCGTCCTGGGGCCGGTACAGTGCCGACGTCGACGGCAATGTCATATGTGACACGGTTTGGTGTCGATTCAAACATTCGTCAAACCCTCGCCCGCGAGGATGCCGAGTGGCGCCAGCGTAACAACGGCCGACTGCTTGAGCGTTTGATGAATGTGAACGTCTATTTCGATGCCTACGAGAAAATGTCGCTCGATCAGTACCGCGAACTCGAGCGTTGGCGTGCCGCAGGACGGGATACGCCCGCCGCTCCGCCAGATCCCTCACGCGAATAGGGTCAAATCCGCTCACTTCTCTGTAATGAGGGTTGAGGAGATCGAAATACCAGTTACCTATTTCTGAACACTAACGGAGATTACCTATGATCCGCATTTTTCGTGCGCTTGCCTGTTCTGTTCTAATTACCTTTCCATCGCTCGCGACTGCCGAGACTCTGACGACCCATACTCTTGAAAACGGTATGGAGGTGCTCGTACTAGAGGACCACCGCGCGCCCGTCGTTGTTCAGATGGTTTGGTACAAGGCAGGTGCCGCTGACGAACCTGCGGGGAAATCGGGGATCGCGCATTTTCTTGAGCACCTGTTGTTCAAGGGAACGGAAACAATGGCTCCGGGGGAGCTATCCAAGACAGTCAGCGCGAACGGAGGCACGGATAACGCCTTCACGAGTTGGGACTATACGGCCTATCACCAGCGTATCGCCGAAGATCGACTTGAGCTTGTGATGCGTATGGAAGCGGACCGTATGAGAAACTTGCAACTGTCGAATGATGATGTGCTTACCGAGCGAGATGTGATCCTTGAGGAACGGAACCAGCGTACCGAAAACAACGCGGGCGCTCTCTTTTCCGAGGATCGGCGCGCGGCTCAATTCATGAATCATCCCTACGGCATCCCCGTGATAGGATGGAAGCACGAGATGTCCGAACTTAGCCTTGAAGATTCACTGGAGTTTTATCGCCGCTACTATGCGCCGAATAACGCTGTTCTGATCGTTGCTGGCGATGTGCAGCCCGATGAGGTGATTGCATTAGCAGAGAAGTATTATGGCGTGTTAGAGCCTACTGTCGATTTGCCCGAACGCGTGAGACCACAAGAACCACCACAAAGAAGCGAGCGCCGCCTAACCTATAGCGACCCTCGCGTGGCACAGCCTTACGTGATGCGCACATACCTCGCGCCCGAACGTAGCAGCGGCGAACAAGAAGAGGCCGCAGCACTCACCATGCTTGCGCAACTCTTGGGTGGTAATGGGGCAACTTCGGTGCTGGGTCGCAAACTTCAATTTGAAACCCAGAACGCGATTTATGCCTCGGCGTTCTATGATGGCACCGCGCTAGATAAGACGACGTTTGGTTTTGTCATGGTGCCGGTTCCGGGTGTTTCCCTTGAGGACGCCGAGCAATTGCTTGATGGCGCGATTGCGGAATTCCTAGAAGAAGGCGTTGATGCAGATCAGCTTGAACGGATCAAGCTTCAGGTCCGCGCCAGTCTCATTTACGGCGAAGATGACGTCGCAGGCATCGCCCGACGTTATGGCGAAGCCCTCACGACGGGTTTGACGGTTGAGGATGTTCAAGCATGGCCAGATTTGCTTTTGGCCGTAACAGAGACTGAAATCATCGACGCCGCGCGCAAAGTTCTTGATCGCAGTAACGCAGTGACCGGCTTCCTGACCAATTCAGCGGGGAATAACCAATGAAAAGTTTTCTCACCTCTCTTTTCCTAACGCTCAGCCTCGCTTCTCCGCTGCGGGCCGAGGTCGATATCCAAGAGGTTACATCGCCCAACGGCGTCACCGCATGGTTGGTTGAGGAACACTCGATCCCCTTTACGGCTATCGAAATTTGGTTCCGTGGTGGCGCGCGTCTGGATGCCGAGGGCAAGCGCGGCGCGTCCTATCTTATGACGGGACTGCTTGAGGAAGGCGCGGGCGAGCTTGATGCACAAGGTTTTGCAGAGGCCGCGGAGGAGCTGGCGACGAGTTTCAGCTATAACGTCTATGACGATACGCTCACCGTTTCGGCCCAATTCTTGACGGAAAATCGCGATGAAGCAGTGGCGTTGTTGCGCAGCAGCCTGATTGAGCCGCGCTTTGATGAAGATGCGGTTGAGCGTGTCCGGGGACAGGTTGAATCCATCATCCGTAGTGATGCTAAGACGCCAAACACGATTGCTTCAAAAAAACTGAACGAGTTGGCTTGGGGCGACCACCCCTATGCTACATCGATCAGCGGCACCTTGGAGTCCGTCGCGGCCTTAACACGTGACGATCTGATCGAGGCGAAAGACCGCGTTTTGACCTTGGATAGGGTATATGTTGGCGCCGTTGGTGACATTACGCCGGATGCTTTGGGCGAGTTGGTTGATGAACTTCTAGCTGGGCTGCCCGAAACTGGGCCGGATCTTCCTGCTGAGGCCGTATATGGTTTGCCCAAGGGTGGTGAGACCGTCGTTGAATTCGAAACACCCCAATCGGTCGCTCTCTTTGCGCACGAAGGGATCAAGCGCGACGATCCCGATTTCTTCCCTGCTTATGTGCTGAACCAAGTGCTTGGCGGCGGAGGGTTTGCTTCGATTCTTATGGAAGAGGTCCGTGAAAAACGCGGCCTTACCTATGGGGTGTCGTCGTTCCTTGCTCCGCGTGATCAGGGCGCATTGATAATGGGGCAGGTGGCCTCTGCGAATGATCGCATTGCCGAGGCGATTGAGGTTATACGCGAGGTTTGGGCCGATGTCGCCGAGAATGGCGTCGCCGAGCAACAGCTTGAGGATGCCAAGACATTCCTGACGGGTGCTTATCCGCTCAGATTTGATGGCAACGCAAATATCGCCGGAATTATGGTCGGTATGCAGGCCGAAGACCTTCCGATTGATTATATCGCCACGCGGAACGACAAAGTGAATGCCGTCACAATGGACGATATCAAACGCGTCGCCGAGAGATTACTTCGGCCAGAGGATCTCCATTTTGTTATCGTCGGAAAGCCTGAGGGGCTTGAGAAAAGCGAGTAACCATCAATGGCATTCGCCATAGTCGAATCGCAGTAATTTATGCTACTCCTTGTGGTATGCCAGACGGAAACCCCCATATGAGCCAGAATGAAGGGCCGAAAATGCCCAAGATTCGGCAACTAGATGATGCAGCAATTAACCGTATCGCCGCTGGCGAGGTGGTTGAACGTCCTGCGTCTGCGGTCAAGGAATTGGTCGAGAACGCGATTGACGCAGGTGCAACGCGGATCGAGATTTCTTATGCCGATGGTGGCAAGACGTTCATTCGCGTTGTTGATAACGGTTGCGGGATCAGCGCCGAAGACCTTCCGCTTGCAATGTCACGGCACGCCACCAGCAAGATCGACGGGAGTGATCTTCTGAACATCCACACCTTCGGGTTTCGCGGCGAGGCGCTCCCGTCACTGGGTGCGGTAGGGCGGCTCACGATCACCAGTCGCCCCGAGGGCGCAGATGCGGCCACGATTTCTACGGAAGGCGGCGTTCAATCTAGTGTTAAGCCAGCGGCGCTGCGTTCGGGAACTGTGGTTGAGTTGCGCGATCTATTTTATGCGACGCCTGCACGGTTAAAATTCATGCGTACAGATCGGGCAGAGGCAGGCGCGATCACGGATGTCGTGAAGCGTTTGGCCATGGCAGAGCCACATATCGGCTTTACTCTGCGCGATGCCTCTGGCGATGGCGAGGGGCGCGTCACATTCCGTGCCGACGCGGAAAATGGCGATTTGTTCGATGCTCTGCATGCCCGTTTGCGCCGTATTCTGGGGCCAGAGTTCGCGGAAAACGCGCTGCTGATTGATGCAGAACGGGAAGGCGTAACCCTGACGGGCTATGCCGCTTTGCCGACCTATTCGCGGGGATCGTCGGTTGCACAGTTTCTGTTTGTAAATGGTCGTCCGGTTCGCGACAAAATGCTGGTCGGTGCGCTGCGCGGCGCGTATTTCGATTTTCTATCGCGCGATCGGCACCCTGCGGCGGTTCTTTTCCTTGAGGTTGATTCAGCACGCGTCGATGTGAACGTGCACCCCGCCAAATCCGAGGTCCGTTTTCGTGAACCAGGTGTGGCGCGCGGGTTGATCGTATCGGCGCTTCGTCATGCGTTGGCGGAGGCAGGGCATCGCGCAAGTACGACAGTTGCGAACGCGACGCTTGGGGCCTTCCGTCCTGAGGCACCTGATCCGAGCGCGCCACGCATTTATCAAATGGATCGCCCAAGCTCTATTTCTGGTGGATACCAAGCACCGCCCGCGCAACGTGATTATGGTTTTGCAGAGGCTGAGTTTTCTGCGCCTTCTGCCAGAGTAGAGCCTGTTATTGAGGATAACCCAACGCCGAACGTTTCGAGTGCTCTGCCTTTGGGGGCTGCGCGTGCGCAGGTTCATGAGAACTATATCATCGCCCAAACGCAAGACGGGATGGTGATCGTCGATCAACATGCGGCGCACGAACGGCTTGTCTATGAGAAGCTCAAACGTCAGATGGCCGAAAACGGCGTTGCGACACAGGCTCTGCTTATTCCAGAGATCGTCGAACTTTCCGAAGGGGATGCCGCACTTTTGCTGGGTGTGACCGATGAGCTGGCGCGTTTCGGGCTTGGGATTGAACCCTTTGGCGCGGGCGCGATTGCCGTTCGCGAAACGCCCGCGATCTTGGGTACGGTGAACGCACGCGGGATGATCCTTGATATCATCGACGAACTCGCGGATATGGGCGACAGCCAGTCGGTGCAAGCACGGATTGAAGCGATCCTCTCGCGCGTTGCGTGTCATGGTTCTATTCGCTCGGGTCGTCGAATGCAGGCCGAGGAAATGAACGCGCTTCTCCGCGAGATGGAGGCGACTCCACACTCTGGGCAATGCAACCATGGGCGGCCCACATATGTGGAATTGAAACTTGCAGATATTGAACGATTGTTTGGACGCACATGATAAATATTAACGGAACAGAATACGCCTATTCCGACCCGCGCGTGATCGGTGTTGCGGTGGGGATTGCGGCTCTAATCTTGCTGTTTGCGCTCCTGTTTCGCGCCGTCAAAACCAGCGCCCAAGCCGCCAAAATGGCCGCGCCCTTGGCTGCGCAGGTCGGGCAGCTTTCCTATACGCTTCAGAATCTGAGTCAGGGGCAGGAGCGCCTTGCGGGCGGTATTCAATCAAGCGCCGAAAGTCAGGCGACTTCTCACGCACAAATACTACAAACGATGGAAATGCGGCTCGCGGCGGTGCAACAAAACATGCAGGAGCGCCTGCACGATAGTTCGGTTCGTTCGTCCCGAACGCTTGCCGAAATGCAGGAGAAGCTCAACGCATCGGTTCACGGAAGTACGGTAAAGACGACGAAATCGCTTACCGAACTTCAGGAACGGCTCGCGACGATTGATAAGGCACAGGCGAATATCGAAAAACTCTCGGGTGATGTGCTTGGGCTTCAGGATATTCTCTCTAACAAACAGACGCGCGGTGCATTTGGCGAGATCCAGCTGAATGATATCGTGAGCAAAGCGCTCCCCTCGGATGCCTTTACGTTTCAGGCGAAACTGTCCAACGATAAGCGCGCGGATTGCCTTATCCATTTGCCGAACCCTCCGGGGCCGATCGTTGTGGATAGTAAGTTCCCACTGGAGGCATATGAGGCTCTAAGAAGGGCAGATTCGCCCCAGTCTGTCGATGCGGCCGCCCGCGCCATGCGCACAAGCGTTCGTGCGCACATCAAAGCGATTAGCGAAAAATACATCATCGAGGGTGAAACCGCGGATGGTGCGCTGATGTTCCTTCCATCAGAGGCGGTTTATGCCGAGCTTCACGCGAATTTCCCCGAAGTTGTACGCGAAGGGTTTGCAGCGCGTGTTTGGATTGTCTCGCCAACGACATGTATGGCGACGCTGAATACGATGCGTGCGGTGCTAAAAGACGCGCGGATGCGAGAGCAGGCGGGTGCCATCCGCAAGGAGCTTGCGTTGCTTTATGGTGATGTGGATCGGTTGGGTTCGCGTGTTGAAAATCTCGACCGTCACTTTGGGCAAGCGGCCAAAGATCTTTCGGACATCAAGATTTCTGCGAATAAGGCGAGTCGTCGTGCCAAGCGGCTGGATAACTTTGATTTCGAAGAGATCGCGCCCGACGCGGAGGTGGTTGCCCCGCTGCTTCAGGAATAGCAGCGAGGCATCATTTTATGCGTCGATAATCGCGATGTATTGGGCCTGTTTGTCGAGTTCGGCCATCCAGTTTTGAACCAGCTTCGGATCACTCGGCGCGGCGCTGACCCCTACTGGGATTTCGCGGTTCAGGACCGATTCAATCGCCAATGCCACTGTAATAGACACGAGTCGCGCCATAGCAGAGCCGCGCTCGTCGCCCCAAGCATCCAGAACATAGGTCTTGTCGAATACGGTTTCGCCTTCGCGCTCGGCCTTTAGGTCCACACAGAGAACAACGCGATCCGGCTCGCCCTCGTCGTAGGAATGATCGTTCCAGAACTGGTCTGACATTTCTTTGAGGCGCGCATCGCCCGCTTCGCCGCTCAGTGTTTCGATTTCCTTGAAGATATCCGACCACGCATCGGACCAGCCATTCAAACGCAATGTTCCGCGCACGAAATCTTTGACCTTCCAGTCTTTGTCGAAATGGTAGTCCGACATAAACGGCGTCGAGTCACGGTTCGGGTAGACTTCGAATGTTTCAGGTGTCGGAAGTGGCGCCTGATAGCTGCTGATTGCGTCCCAAGGGCGGGCGACATCAAGCGTCGCAAAGTTGCGGATGGAGCGACTGGGGGAGCGGAGCGCTTTGAGAACTCCAAGAGGAGACCAGCTAAACTTATAGCGAAATGCGTTGGCGAGCTTTGGAACACCACCACAGTAGCTCTTGAATGAGAGCGTGTTGTTTACATCATAGGCGTCCGATGCGCGATATTCTGCAACCAGGTGGTGCGCCATCAAGTGATCGATTCCCGGATCCAAGCCCACTTCATTCACAAAGCAAAGCCCACGTTCTTCGGCTGCCTTGTTCAGATCGGCCATTTCTGGCGAAATATAGGAGGAACTAACGAAGTGTGCGTCTTTCTCAAGGCAAACAGTCGCAATCGGAACGTGCATATCGCCTGGCAACATCGAAACAGCGATGTCGCCTGCTTTGAGGTCCTGCGCGAGCGCGTCGAGCGTGAACTCTTTGATGTTCGTGGTTAGGTCGCCGACGGCTTCTTGGGCCTTGGCGGTTGTTCTGTTCCAAACCACAACGTCATGGCCCGCTTCGATCAAGCGACGAAGCCCTGGGATGGCAGAAAGGCCTGTTCCGCACCAATGTATAGTCATGAAGTTGCTCCTATTTGTGTTCGTTGAAAGTGGCTTCAGCACGCGCCCATACGCCTGAGTTCAGGTTAGTTAGGGTCAAAAGCGAAGGCAAAAGTTGTTCTGCGTAATCCTGCGAGCTTTCCACTGGAAGCATCGAGGGAAGGTTGTCGATCGCCGTTACATCGAGGACGGGATCAGTTGCGACGCGAAGCGCGGGCTCTTCCCAAGTGGTTGTGCGGTCATAGATTTTGATCGGAGAGAAATCGCTGTCGGGATCACAGGCGATGTCACCGATAACTGTAAGTTCGCGTTTGGCCGAAGTTGCAGAAGCCGGAACAAATACCGGCGTTCCGGGGCGTGCCAAAATACAGTTCAGGAAAATGCTGTGTTGAAGGACTTCGGGGAATGGTCCTCCCGAAGCGGTCTCGGCCATATCCCATTTGGTCACCGAAACGCCCAATGCCTCGCAGAGGTCCGAGGACCCGGTTCCTACCCGACCGAGCGCACCGATCACGATCGCTGTCGGGCGGTCTAGGCTTGCCAGTTCAGTCTCTAATTCGGCGACAAGTGCATCTTTTCCTGAATAGACGCCAACGGGTCCGCAAATCTCATTTCGTTGCTGAGCCGCCCAACACTTCAGGCTTACTGCTGCTCCAGCGAATCCCGCCCAATATCCAAATGCCGCAACACGCCGCCCATCGGTATCCACGAGATACTCAAGATCATAGAGCGTTCCGCCGCCCGCGTTAAAGCGATCCAGCAAAACGCGGCCAGATGGCTGCCCTTTGAATGCATGGCCGAACATGATGTGTTTATGCGTAAGTGGCGTTCCATCCTCGGGCAGTTCTTTGAGGCCAAAGATGATCGCATCGGAAGGTGCCGTGGGCCAGCTATTTTCAGGAGCGATTTCACAGCCCGCATCGATATACCCTTGTAGCGGAATTGCACGGACCGAGCTTTCCTCGACGGTTACGCGAATACCTTCGGCGCGGAGTTTGGCGGCGCCTTCGGGCGTCAGGCCCACGCGTTCTTCGTTCTCGCGCTGCTCCGCGCGTACCCAGAGATGTGTCATGGTTATATCCTTCTTTGGGCTCACAATTATGGGAAGATGCGCAGCGGGGCAATCGCACTTTTATGTCGCGGAGTTTCCTGTTCGCGTCAGGCGGTTCGTTTCGGCGTGAAAAATGACGCAAAAATCTGGGACGCGTCGCAGAAAGCACGGGCAATGGGGGCATCGTGTATAGTAGACTTGGCCCAACGAGGAGAACGCAGATGCCGGACACGATCAAATTCAAACTGGATGGCCGCCAAGTAGAGGCGCAAGAAGGCGAAACAATCTGGTCCGTTGCCGCCCGCGAGGGTGTCGATATTCCGCATCTCTGCCATAAGCCTGCGAAGGGTTACGCGCCCGACGGGAACTGCCGCGCCTGTATGGTTGAAATCGCCGGAGAGCGTGTTTTGGCCGCGAGTTGTATTCGCAAACCACAAGACGGCATGGAAGTAACCACCGCAAACCCGCGCGCAGAGAAGGCGCGTAAAATGGTTATGGAACTGCTGGTTGCCGATCAGCCCGCCCAAGATATCGCCCATGACAAATCATCCGATTTCTGGGAACAAGCCGCAGCGCAAGACGTAACCGAGAGCCGCTTTCCCAAGCTTGAAAAGCAACGCGTTCCGCTTCTGGATAGTTCGCATGTTGCGATGAACGTTAATCTTGATGCGTGCATTCAATGCGGTCTTTGTGTGCGGGCCTGTCGGGATGTGCAGGTAAATGACGTGATCGGCATGTCGGGACGTGGCCATGATGCCTATCCGACCTTTGATCTGGCCGATCCGATGGGGGATAGCACCTGTGTTGCCTGTGGTGAATGTGTTCAGGCATGTCCGACGGGCGCGCTAATGCCCGCAACTGTTCTGGACGATGCGCAGGTCGGCGATTCCGCTGATTATGATGATGAGGTCGCAAGCGTTTGCCCGTTCTGTGGCGTGGGTTGTCAGGTTTCGCTTAAGGTCAAAGACGGGCGCGTAAAATTTGTCGAAGGGTTGGACGGGCCAGCCAACGAGGGGCGTTTGTGTGTAAAGGGGCGGTTTGGGTTCGATTACATCCACCATGCGCACCGCCTGACCAAACCCCTTATTCGCCGCTCGGACGCGCCAAGCAAGGCGTTGGACGTCGATCCTGCGAACCCGTTTACGCATTTCCGCGAAGCATCATGGGGCGAGGCGCTTGATGTTGCTGCGCAAGGGTTGGCAAAGTTGCGTGATGAACATGGCGGTAAATCCGTTGCCGGATTTGGTAGTGCGAAGTGTACCAACGAAGAAGCCTATCTGTTTCAGAAAATGATCCGTCAGGGATTTGGCCATAACAACGTCGACCACTGTACACGGCTGTGCCACGCGTCCTCGGTTGCGGCATTGATGGAGAATGTGGGCTCTGGCGCGGTAACGGCGACATTTAATGAAATCGAGAACGCGGATGTCGCGATCGTTATTGGTTGCAATCCCGCAGAAAATCACCCTGTCGCGGCGACCTATTTCAAGCAGTTCGTTAAGCGCGGCGGCAAGCTTATCGTCATGGATCCGCGTGGTCAGGCCCTAAGCCGTTTCGCAACGCACATGTTACAATTCCGGCCCGGAACGGACGTGTCGCTGTTGAATGCGCTTATGAACGTTATCGTCGAGGAAGAGCTTTTCGACGCGTCCTATGTGGCCGATATGACCGAAAATTGGGAAGCGCAGAAAACCCACCTCGCCGGATTTAAGCCCGAGGATATGGCAGAAATCTGTGGCATTGACGCGCAGACGCTGCGCGAGGTTGCGAGGTGCTTTGCCAATGGTAAGGCGGGCATGATTTTCTGGGGAATGGGGGTAAGCCAGCATATCCACGGTACGGATAACTCTCGGTGTCTTATCTCGCTCGCTCTGATGACTGGCAACGTTGGTAAATCAGGCGCGGGGCTACATCCGTTGCGTGGCCAAAATAATGTGCAGGGCGCATCGGATGCGGGTCTAATCCCAATGTTTTTGCCCGATTATCAGAGCGTCACGGACGATGGCGTGCGCTCTGCGTTTACCAAAGTATGGGAAAGTGGCGATTTCAGCGCCGAGAAAGGCCTAACTGTCACCGAGATCATTGATGATATCCATGCGGGCAACACGCGCGGGATGTATATCCTTGGGGAAAATCCCGCGATGTCCGATCCGGACGTTGCACATGCGCGCGAAGCGCTGGCCAAGCTTGAGCACCTTGTGGTTCAGGACATATTCGTTACCGAAACCGCGAACTATGCCGATGTCATCCTTCCCGCGAGCGCATTTGCAGAGAAAACCGGAACCGTGACCAATACCAATCGGCAGGTTCAAATGGGACGACCAGCCGTTTCACCTCCCGGTGAAGCCAGAGAAGACTGGTGGATCGAAGTTGAACTCGCCAAGCGTTTGGGCCTGAATTGGACCTATACCCATCCAAAACAAGTGTTCGCGGAAATGGCGCTTAATATGGAAAGCCTCGCGAATATCACTTGGGATCGACTTGAGACCGAGAATGCCGTGACATATCCGAGCCTCTCGCCAAGTGACGCAGGGCAGGCGATCGTGTTTGGCGATGGTTTCCCCCGCGACAACCTCCGTGCGCGCTTTACACCCGCCGAAGTTATCGCCCCCGATGAAGCCCCCGATGCGGAGTATCCAATGATATTGACGACGGGACGGCAACTTGAGCATTGGCATACAGGTTCGATGACGCGGCGAAGCGTGGTTTTGGATGCCGTGGAGCCAGAGGCAAACTGTTCGCTTCACCCCAAGACGTTGCGGGCGCTGGGCGTAGAAGCGGGCGAATTTGTGCAACTTACCACGCGACGCGGAACCGTGCAGCTTATGGCCCGAGCAGACCGCGCGGTTGCCGAAGATATGGTGTTTTTGCCATTTGCGTTTGTCGAAGCGGCGGCAAATATCCTGACCAACCCTGCGATTGATCCTTACGGAAAAATTCCTGAATTTAAATTCGCCGCCGTGCGCGTTGAAAAGGCGCAAGAAATCGCGGCCGAGTAGAAAATCCTCGCGACAATTTGACTGAGTCCGACTTGGATTCTGCTCAAAAAGCGTGTCTAAAGCGACAGAACTCGCGAATTGCTACGTATTAGTAGCAGTTTGGTGCAAGCACCTTAGTTGAATTTTGAGAAACGCGGAGCGAGGACAATGAGAAATGACTGGGATGACCTACGCACGGTTTTATACATGGTGCGTCATGGATCGCTCACTTCTGCTGCCCAACATCTTGGCGTGAATTACACGACCGTTTCACGCAGGATCGCGCATGCCGAAGAGCGGTATGGCGTCCGCATGTTTGATCGGTTGTCATACGGGTATGTCCCCACACATGCAGGCCGTGAGGCCGCGAGCTTTGCTGAGCAAATGGAGATGTCGGAGTCCGAATTTCGCCTAAAGGTCGCGGGGCGAGATGCCGAGCTTTCCGGTGATCTAAAGGTGACGGTGCCCAAGTTGCTCGTCGGAGCACTTGCAGGCGTTCTGGATCAATTCTTGGTCGCGCACCCGAAGGTAAATCTCTCTATTCTCGCGAGTGACGAGGTTCTGAACCTCAACTTGCGCGAAGCCGACCTTGCCGTTCGCGTAAGTAATTCCCCCGGTGATACGCTGATGGGGCGGCGACTTACGGGACAACATATTGCAGCGTTTTCCACGGCCGAAGTGAATGCGCGCATCGAGGCCGATCCGCATAAGCATATCGAGTGGCTTGGCTTTTCGACTGGATCATCGCCAAACCCTACGGCACCTACTCAGTACCCTTTAGGGCGCGTTAGGCTCGCATTTGATGATCTCTCGGCGCTTGTTGATGCTGCGCGCGCAGGGCTTGGCGTTGCGCGGCTGCCTCTGTTTTTGGGGCGATCCGCTGGTCTTGTGATGGCAACGCGTATACCGCCTGAACCATTTCAGGATATTTGGACCGTGGCGCATCGCGACCTCTGGAGCAACGCCAAAGTTGTTGCCTTTAGGGAGCTACTCGTTGCTTATTTTCGCGAACACCGCGCAGAGTTTGAGGTCTAGTCCCAAGTAACATCGCCAAGGAAAATATACCCCGCTCCGTAGATCGTTTTGATAAGTTGCGGGTTTTTCGGGTCTTCGCGCAACTTTGTCCGAAGGCGAGAAATGCGCACGTCCATTGCGCGATCAAAGCTTTCACCCGCAGTCCCGCCGAGGTTTTCTTGCATTTGCGCGCGTGAAATCAGCCGCTTTGGACTGTTCAGGAACATCCTCAAAACCTCTCCTTCGGCGTGTGAAAATGGCGTTTCGGTGCCGCTCGAATCTTTGAGGATATAGCTATCGAAATGGGCGCTCCAGCCAGAGAAATGCGCTGTTTCTGAAGGTTTTCCAACGGGTTTGACGTGCCGCATCCGCGCGCGTACCCGCGCTACCACCTCTGAAGGGGCGAAAGGTTTGATGATGTAATCGTCGGCCCCTAGCTCAAGCCCCGTAACGCGGTCCTGAACCTGTGCGCGACCGGAAATGATGATGATCGAAGCGCCGCTTTCGAGTGCCAGCCGATGCACTAGCGCCAGTCCGTCTTTGTCGGGAAGCCCAAGATCGACAAGGCAAACCTCAGGTGATGTTGTCTTTAGCGACGCCTCGAACTCCGTTGCACGCGCGAAAGTTGCGGTGCGATATCCCGCGTCATTCAATGCGTCCGCAAGCATTTGCCGGATCTCTGGTTCATCATCCAGAATTGTCACGAGAGGTTTGGTCATTTCGTTTCCTTGGAGGCCAAAAACGCAGCCAATGTGGCACTATTGAAGGGCTTTTGCAGTACGGGATAGCGCGAAGCGGCCAGTTGGTGGAGTGGGTCACTTGGCGGCAAGGACGTCATTAGGAAGCTTGGTGCCTCCATTCCATTCCGTTCAAGTCCATCCATAAGATCAATACCGGTTTCGGTTCCGCGCAGCGATATATCCGAGAGGACCATACCGATACCCGAAAGGCTAGCAAGTTCGAGCGCCTCTGCGGCGGTTTCGGCCTCAATGACCGTATGTTTGTGCACCATCAGCATGTCCCGAACCGAAGAGCGAATCTCGGGTGAATCTTCGACGAGCAAAACGAGCGTTGGACTTGGCACCTCTGGGACGGGGCGCAGGGGCAGGCGGATTGTGACTTCTGCGCCATGGTCCGTATTCGCAAGCGAAACTTGTCCGCCAGAGAGCTTGGTCAGATCATAGACCATCGAGAGACCAAGTCCCGATCCTTCGCCGCCCTTGGTGGTAAAAAACGGGTCTAACCCGCGTGAAAGCGCTTCTTCTGAGAAACCTCCGCCGGTGTCTGTTATCTGGATTTCCAGCCATGTGTTCTTTTCCGAGCGGGCCGTGATATTGATCGAACCACGCGTATCACCAATTGCATCGCGTGCGTTCAGTATCAGGTTAAGGAGCGAGTCTTGAAGCGAGCCGGCGTCCAGCATAATCGGGTCGATCAGCCCTGAATGGCTTATGACCAACTGTACATCGTCAGGCAGGCTTGGAGTGGCCAGAACTTCGAGATCTCGGAGGAGCGCGGGCACATCGCAGGGCGCGGGGTGAAGTGGCCGCGGGCCAGAAATCTTACCGATTTTATCCAACAGAACACCACCACGGCGCGCCGCACCTTGGGTTGCGGCAACGAGTTCCTGTGCTCCATTGGGGAGTGGCATGCGGGATAACTTTGCCTGCATCCCCATAATGATTGTCAGAAGGTTCGCGAAATCATGCGCCAAACCTGATGTCATCTTGGCGGCGAGTTCTTTCTTGTGAGTTTGCGAAAGGGCTGCGCGGGCTTGGGCCTCTTCTGTGATGTCCATCGAAAGGATATACACGCCCGTGATCGTTTCATCGCGTATGTCAGGCGTAAATGCGACCCTAATCCGCCTAGAGGATAGGATGTCTGTGAACTCAAAAACCGATGCTTGTCCATTCAGGGCCTGTAGCAAGTATGGCTCGGTTTTCTGGAACGCTTCCTCGCCAAGCGCCTCACGCATATGCAAGCCGCGAATTTCGTTCGGCCGTCCCGGCATCACCGAGGACAGTCGACGGTTGGAATATGTATAGCGCCCATCGGGATCGAGGTGCGCGATGTGGGCGGGCATCATCTCGGTTGTGAGGCGGGTTCGAGCCTCTATTTCGGTCAATTCGCGTTTGGCCTGCTCCAGCGCCGTGATGGTTGCGGCAAGCTCTCGGTTGGTAGATGCCAGTTCCTCTGAATGGCTAAGGACCTGATCCGACAGCGTTTCTGAGCGCGCTCTTAGGAGGGCTTCTTGTCGCTTGATCGGGGTGATGTCGGTATAGACGGCAACCCAGCCACCTTGGGGGAGTGGCGCGCCTTCGATCGAGACAACGTCGCCATTGGGGCGGGTTCGTTCGATATAGTGCGGCTCAAATGCGCGGGCGACGTCGACGCGCTCTTTGACGAAGCTTTGGATGTCCTCAACTTGGCCATATTCTTCGCGTTCGGTTAGGTAGAGAATTGTATCCTCAAAATCGGCACCCGCAGTAACCAATCGCTCTGGGAGCGAGAACATCTCTTGAAAGCGCGTGTTGCAAACCACCAGTTTCAGATCAGCATCATAGATCGAAAGGGCCTGTTGAATAAGGTTCAAACCGGCCTGAGTATATCGCGCAGTTGAGGATTTCGATTGCAGCATACCCTATAGCTATCAGGCGAAATCGCTCTCGGAAAGCCAAAACGAAGGCCTGTTACAATTCGAAAGAATTCGGAAATAGTCAGGAAAAAATTGACCCGTAGCCAAAAAGAGCCACGCTATAGCGAAGAAAAGAATCGTAGAGGCGATTGTGGCCGTCGGGGGGAGCTGACGGCAGGGAGGAAATGAGTTGGTTAACCGGAATTCAGCGACCGACACGGCCGCTGCGCAAATGCAGTCTATTCCAGCGCTTCTGGCGCGGAATGCCAAAACATATGCTAGCAGCCCCGCATTCCGCGAAAAGGAATTCGGCATCTGGCAGACCCTGACTTGGGCCGATGTCGCCGAGAACGTCGAGGCGTTGGCATTAGGTTTGCTAAACTTAGGGATCAATCGCGGCGATTTCATCGCGATCATCGGGCGCAACCGTCCCAGTCTTTACTGGTCGATGGTTGCAGTCCAGTCAGTGGGTGCAATCCCCGTCCCGCTTTACAATGACGCCAATGCCGAAGAAATGGCCTATGTTCTAGAGCACTGCGGCGCGCGCATGGCGATCACGGGCGATCAGGAACAAGTCGACAAGGTCATAGAAATCCAAGAGGGCCTGACGAAATTCGAGCACATGATCTATCTCGATCCGCGCGGTTTGCGGAAATACGATCATAAACGGCTCCATGCGTTCTCTCATGTGATGGAGCAGGGGCGTGCCGCATATGATGAACTGAAGCGCGAGCTTGAAAAGCGCACCGCCGAGCTCAATTACGACAGCACCTGTGTCATGCTATATACATCCGGCACTACGGGTAAGCCAAAGGGCGTGGTACTCTCGAACCGGAATATCATCGAAAGCTCCAAAGCGTCGTCCGAGTTCGACAATCTGACCGTTGATGACGAAGTGCTGGCATATTTGCCGATGGCGTGGGTCGGGGACTTTATTTTCTCGATTGGACAGGCTTTCTGGACGGGTTTCTGCGTAAATTGCCCAGAGAGCCCCGAAACCATGATGACGGATTTGCGAGAAATAGGGCCTACTTACTATTTTGCACCGCCTCGAATTTTTGAAACCCAGCTTACCAATGTCATGATCCGCATGGAGGACGCAGGTAAGTTCAAGCAGTGGCTTTTCCACACGTGTATGGCGCTGGCCAAACGAGTAGGCCCCTCAATTCTTGATGGGAAAGAAGTGAGCGCGCTTGATAAGTTCAAATACGGACTGGGTAATTTTCTGATCTATGGTCCGCTGAAGAATACGCTCGGATTTAGCCGCGTTAGGGTCGGTTATACTGCTGGCGAGGCAATCGGCCCCGAGATTTTCGAGTTTTATCGCTCTCTTGGGATCAACTTGAAACAACTCTATGGCCAGACAGAGGCCAGCGTTTTCATCACCCAGCAGCCAGACGGCGAAGTGCGCAACGATACTGTGGGCGTCCCGAGCCCCGGCGTGGAAATTCGGATCGCGGATTCAGGAGAAGTTTTCTATCGCTCACCCGGTGTTTTCGTTGAGTATCTGAATAATCCAGAAAGCACCGCCGATACCAAAGATGCCGAAGGATGGGTCGCGACGGGCGATGCTGGCTTTATCGAAACCAAGTCAGGGCATTTGCGGATTATTGATCGCGCCAAAGATGTTGGGAAAATGGCCAGCGGAGCAATGTTTGCGCCAAAGTTCGTTGAGAACAAGCTGAAGTTCTATCCAAACATCCTTGAGGCGGTGGTCTTTGGTGCGGGGCGCGAAATGTGCACTGCGTTCATCAATATTGATCTGACGGCTGTCGGGAACTGGGCCGAGCGCAACAACATTGCGTATGCGTCCTATCAGGAATTGGCGGGGCATCCCCAAGTATTAGAGACTATTCGCGCCCACGTGACCGAAGTGAACAGAAGCGTTGCCGAAGATGAGATGCTCTCGGGGTGTCAAATTCATCGTTTCCTTGTCCTGCACAAAGAGCTTGATGCGGATGACGGTGAAATGACGCGCACACGCAAAGTTCGCCGTCGGATCGTCGAAGAGAAATTCAACGATTTGATCACGGCGCTTTACGATGGTTCGGACGAAATCTTTACGCGCACCGAAGTGACTTACGAAGATGGTCGCAAGGGCGCGATCAGTGCGACGCTGAAAATACTGGATGTGGATGTGCAGCCCACAAGTGCAAAGGTGGCCGCAGAATGAAAGACATGACCGAAGGATACACAACCCCTGACGGGCGTCACATCGGTGGCGTCATGATGGAGATGAAGAACATCACTCTGCGCTTTGGTGGCGTGGTCGCGATTGAAAACATCAGCTTTGACATCCGCGAAGGTGAAATTCGCGCAATCATCGGCCCGAACGGTGCGGGTAAGTCGAGTATGCTCAACGTCATTTCGGGCTTTTACAATCCGCAAGAGGGCGACGTCCTATTCCGTGGCGAAAAACGCCCTCAGATGCGCCCATATAAAGTCGCCAACATGGGCATCGCACGCACATTTCAGAACATCGCCCTTTTCGAGGGAATGAGCGTTCTGGATAACGTGATGACTGGGCGCCTTACCCATATGAAACCGGGAATTTTTCGTCAGGCGCTTTGGTGGGGTGCTGCGGAGAAAGAAGAAGTCGCGAACCGCGAGAAGGTCGAGGAGATCATCGACTTTCTTGAGATTCAGAACATCCGCAAAACGCCAGTTGGCCGCTTGCCTTATGGCCTTAAGAAACGGGTTGAACTTGCCCGTGCTCTGGCCGCTGAACCTAAGCTCCTGCTTTTGGATGAGCCAATGGCCGGTATGAACGTCGAAGAAAAAGAGGACATGAGCCGTTTTATTCTCGATGTGAACGACGAGTTCGGAACGACAATCGCGTTGATCGAGCACGACATGGGGGTCGTTATGGACCTGTCGGATCGGGTTGTCGTGATGGATTACGGCAAGAAGATCGGTGACGGCACCCCTGATGAAGTTCGCAACAACCAAGAAGTGATCGACGCATATTTGGGAGTGGCTCATGACTAACTTCAACAGCCGGAAAATTCTGACGGAGGTGCGTGATGCCTGAACAACTTCTTTGGGCGGCCGAAGCCATGATGAATGGTCTGATGGCGGGGGTTCTCTATGCGCTTGTGGCATTGGGCTTTGTTCTGATCTTCAAAGCGTCAGGCGTGTTTAACTATGCGCAGGGCGTGATGGCTCTGTTTGCGGCGCTTACGCTCGTTGGGATTATGAACGGTCAGGTGCCGTTTGCGCATTTGATTAATGCCGTGTTTGGCACTGAAATCCACCACTTTGGATGGCACGTTCCAGCGATTATCGCGATTATCTTGACGGGTTTCGTCATGGTCGGGCTGGCAATACTGGTCGAGAGGTTTGTGCTTCGGCATCTTGTTAATCAGCCAGATATCATTCTGTTCATGGCAACGATTGGCCTTGCGTACTTCATGGAGGGCGTGGGCGATTTGATGTGGGGTTCCGAGATCAAAACGCTTGATGTCGGCCTTCCGCAGGGGATCTCGGAAACGATCGACGAGGCGACCTATAACTGGTTTGGCTATGGCTTCTTTATCGACAGGCTCGATATCGTCGCGACGGTCATTGCTGCGCTTCTTGTCGCAAGCCTCACGATCTTTTCGCAATACTCCAAGCAGGGGCGCGCATTGAGGGCCGTTGCCGATGACCACCAAGCGGCGCTTTCGGTTGGCATTTCGCTTCGGTTTATCTGGATCCTCGTTTGGTCGATTGCCGGTTTTGTTGCGCTTGTTGCGGGAATGATGTGGGGCGCTAAATCTGGCGTTCAGTTCTCGCTCTCGCTGATTGCGCTCAAAGCGCTTCCGGTGCTGATGCTCGGTGGGTTCACGTCCATTCCTGGCGCGATTGTCGGTGGCTTGATTATCGGGGTCGGAGAAAAGCTCTTTGAATTCTCGATTGGTCCGATGGTCGGTGGCGCGACAGAGAACTGGTTCGCTTACGTGCTTGCGCTGGTGTTCCTTGTATTCCGTCCACAGGGCCTGTTTGGCGAAAAAATCATCGAGAGGGTGTGAGTTATGTGTCTCTATTATACCCTAACTAGATCACAAGGAGGTTTCTGATGCTGTACCGTGAAGCCGGCGATTTCAAAACCACCTACACCGAAGACAACCAGACTTTTCCGATCAAGTTCGATCGTATTGGTTACTATGCTGTGATGTTTGTGGCGTTCCTTGTGGTGCCATTTTTCATCAACGACTACTGGGCCAGCGCCGTTTTCGTGCCGTTCCTGATCTATGCAATTGCCGCGCTTGGGCTGAATATCCTTGTGGGTTATGCGGGGCAGGTGAGCCTTGGTACTGGCGGTTTTATGGCGGTGGGGGCCTATGCTTGTTACAAGCTGATGACCGCATTTCCAGAGGTTTCAATCCTGATCCACGTTGTGCTGGCGGGGGGTATCACAGCTATCGTTGGCGTGATCTTTGGCTTGCCCAGTTTGCGGATCAAAGGGTTCTACCTTGCGGTTGCAACCCTCGCGGCGCAGTTCTTCCTCGTTTGGCTCTTTAACAAGGTGCCGTGGTTCTACAACTATTCAGCCTCGGGTCAGATTTCCGCACCAGAGCGTACAGTTTTTGGCATCGAAGTGACGGGCGCAAATACAGACGCTTGGGCCAAATATCTGGTCTGCCTGATCTTCGTGACCGCCTGTGCTTGGCTTGCGCGCAACCTTACGCGTGGAACGACAGGGCGCACATGGATGGCGATCCGCGACATGGATATCGCCGCCGAGATCATCGGGGTAAATCCGCTGCGCGCCAAGCTGACGGCTTTTGCAGTGAGCTCGTTCTTTGTCGGGATTTCAGGTGCCTTGTTCTTTGCGGTTTATCTTGGGTCGGTCGAAGTGGGCGAGGCCTTTGGTATCAACAAAAGTTTCCTTGTGCTGTTTATGATCATCATCGGCGGCCTTGGAAGTATTTTCGGAAGTTTTGCGGGCGCGGCCTTCATGGTTCTTATGCCTGTATTGCTCAAGAACATCCTTGTTGGAGGACTGGGATGGCCAACCGATATCGCGGCGCACTTCGAGCTGGTGATCGTCGGGGCGCTTATTATTGGCTTCTTGATTGCCGAGCCACACGGCCTTGCACAGCTATGGCGAGTGGCGAAGGAAAAACTAAGATTGTGGCCCTTCCCGCACTAGCGGGGCGGCGCAAAATGATCGGGGATCAACCTCGGCATATTCGAACATTGTATCCTAGGGAGGACCTAAAACGATGAAATTGAAACTAGCAACATGGGCCGTGGCCGCGACGATGACTGCCGCTGCGCCCGCTATGGCGGATCTTGTGTTCCCGTCGCTTTCGTACCGTACCGGCCCATATGCCGCCGGTGGTATTCCGTTCGCCGATGGCTATGCGGATTACTTCACACTTTTGAACGAGCGCGATGGCGGCATCGGCGGAGAGATGGCCAACGTTATTGAATGCGAGACGGGCTATAACACCGAAAAAGGCGTCGAGTGCTATGAGAGCACCAAAGGCGAAGGCTCGTTGATTTATCAACCGCTCTCGACAGGTATTACATATCAGTTGATCCCCAAAGTAACGGCCGATGGTATCGCGCTTCATACGATGGGATATGGCCGTACATCCGCCAAGAACGGCAAAGTCTTTAGCAATGTATTCAACTATCCTGCGAACTATTGGGATGGTGCTTCGGTTGCTGTGAACCACCTGCTTGATTTGAACAGTGGTGACCTGAACGGCAAAACAATCGCGCTTGTCTATCACAACTCTGCCTACGGCAAAGAGCCGATCCGCACGCTTGAAGAACTCTCAGCCAAGCATGGTTTCGAGCTAAGCTTGCTCGCCGTTGACCATCCAGGCCAAGAGCAGAAATCTCAATGGCTTCAAATTCGCCGCGAGAAGCCTGATTATGTTCTGATGTGGGGCTGGGGCGTGATGAACCAAGTCGCGATTCAGGAAGCCGCGAACATCCGTTTCCCGATGGAGAATTTCATCGGCGTTTGGTGGTCCGGTGGTGAGCATGACGTGATTCCCGCGGGTGATGGCGCGAACGGTTATAAGGCTGTTACGTTCCACAACGTCGGAAGCGACTTCCCTGTGTTTGAGGACGTGCAGAAGTACGTGGTCGATACAGGTAAAGCGGCAGGCAACGGCGACCAAATCGGTACGGCGGTTTATAACCGTGGTTTCTATGCGGCGATGCTCGCGGCCGAAGCTGCTTTGAATGCGCAAAAGATCGCAGGCAAATCAGACATCGACGCGGCGGATATGTTGAAAGGCATGGAGAGCCTTCAAATCACCGAAGAACGCATGATCGAACTGGGCATGCCGAACTTTGGTCCGTCGTTTGAAGTGACTTGCGAAAACCACGGTGGTCCGGGCCTTGGCGCGATCCAACAGTGGGATGCAGCGGCCAAAGAATGGTCCCTCATCAGTGATTTTGCACCGTCCGACAGCGAGATCCTCGACAAGCTCATCGAAGAAGATTCCATGGCCTATGCCGCGGAAAACAACATCGAAGTGCGTTGTAACTAATACCTCCCTGCCCCTGGCTGCGCGACTATTTTGCGGCCAGGGGATTTTATCCAAGAAACGGTGAAGTCAATGCTGGACGCCACACTAAAACGCGAAACCCTCCTTGAGGTGAACAACATCGAAGTGATCTACAATCACGTGATCCTCGTGCTTAAGGGGGTGAGCCTGTCTGTGCCCAAAGGTGGCATCACCGCGTTGTTGGGTGGTAATGGCGCTGGCAAGACGACCACGCTAAAGGCGATCTCGAATCTGCTTCATAGTGAGCGCGGCGAGGTGACCAAAGGGTCCATCAACTATCGTGGCGAACGCGTACAGGATCTTGCTCCGGCTGATCTGGTGCAAAAGGGCGTTATTCAGGTCATGGAGGGGCGGCATTGCTTTGAGCATCTGACCGTCGAAGAGAACCTGATGACCGGCGCCTATACGCGCAAGGATGGCAAAGGCGCGATCGCTGCGGACCTTGAGATGGTCTATAATTATTTCCCCCGCTTGCTCGAAAGACGCAAAAGTCAGGCGGGCTATACTTCTGGCGGCGAGCAGCAGATGTGCGCGATTGGCCGCGCCCTGATGAGCCGCCCTGAAACGATCCTGCTTGATGAGCCCTCGATGGGTCTTGCGCCGCAACTCGTGGAGCAGATATTCGGTATCGTAAAATCGGTGAACGAGAACGAAGGCGTTAGTTTCCTTCTGGCCGAGCAAAACACCAACGTCGCTCTGCGGTTTGCGCATTACGGTTACATTCTGGAAAGCGGGCGCGTCGTTATGGACGGACCCGCCGATGAACTGCGCGAAAATCCCGACGTGAAAGAGTTCTATTTGGGCATGTCAGACGAGGGCCGCAAATCGTTCCGCGATGTGCGCAGTTATCGCCGCCGTAAACGGTGGTTGAGCTAATGCGAGGAAGCAGCATGTCGTATTTCGACACATTGGAAACACGCTCCGCTGACGAGCGCGCCGCATGGATTGAGTCGGTACTTCCGAAACAGATCGCACATGCCAAGGACGCGCCGGCAATCGGCAAACTCTTGGTCGATGTGGATGCAAAACAGATTGCGTCGGTTGCTGATTTGGCGCGCCTTCCTGTGATCCGCAAGTCAGAGTTGGTGGCGGGGCAGTCTAGCCATGCGCCATTTGGCGGCTTCACGGTTTCTGGCGCATCCAGTTTTCAGCACATATTCCAGAGCCCCGGCCCGATATATGAACCCGGAGGAACCGCGCATGATTGGTGGCGCATGGGGCGTTTTCTTCATGCGGCGGGAATTGGTGAGGGTGATATCGTCCAGAACTGTTTTGGCTATCATCTGACGCCTGCTGGCATGATCTTTGAGAGTGGCGCACGTGCGGTTGGTGCCGCTGTCGTTCCGGCAGGCACTGGCCAGACCGAGCTTCAGGCACGCGCGGCGCATGATATTGGCGTAACGGCCTATGCCGGAACTCCGGATTACTTGAAGGTCATTCTGGACCGTGCCGAGGCCGATGGGCTTTCGCTCCAAATCAAGCGCGCAGTTGTTGGGGGTGGGGCGTTGTTCCCGAGCCTCAGACAAGAATACGCAGATCGCGGGATTTCTTGTCTGCAATGTTATGCCACCGCCGATCTGGGGAATATCGCTTACGAAAGCGCGGCAATGGAAGGGATGATCGTTGATGAGGGTGTGATTGTCGAAATCGTCACCCCCGGAACGGGCAATCCCGTGCCGCATGGAGAGGTCGGCGAGGTCGTGGTGACAACACTCAATTCTGACTATCCGTTGATACGCTTTGCGACCGGAGATATGAGCGCAATCCTGACAGGCGAAAGCCCCTGTGGACGGACGAATACGCGTATCAAAGGTTGGATGGGGCGTGCGGATCAAACCACCAAGATCAAAGGGATGTTTGTCCGCCCCGAGCAGGTCGCCGATTTCGTTGCCAAGCATAGCGAAGTGATAAAGGCGCGTGTAACTGCTTCGCGTGCGCACGAGAGCGACGTAATGACAGTGCAGGTTGAGGCAACAAACGCTGATCCAGACGCCTTGTCTGCAAGCATTGCCGAGACATTAAAACTGCGCGGGCATGTCGAGATTGTCGCCCCGGGATCCCTGCCGAATGACGGCAAGGTTATTGATGATCAGCGGAGCTATGAATAACCCTAGGCTTGCTTGCTCGAAGTTCCGTAGAGCGCACGCGCCTGCTTATAGCTCATAAGTTTGCGCTCTTTTTCATCCCAAAGCCGAAGCTTCACACAGGCGATGCTTTCGCGGATCGTCAGCTTTTGCTTTTGATCTAGGTCTGGGTGATCGCGCATCACCTCGGTCAAGCGATAGAACGGAATGCGTGAATAGAGATGGTGCACATGATGCAGGCCGATGTTGGCCGTCATCCATTGCAGTACTGCGCCAAGTTCATAGTGTGAGCTGCCGTGAAGCGCGGCATCATGCATCTCCCAATCTTCTTGAACATCCCAATGGGTGTCCTCAAACTGGTGTTGCACATAAAAGAGCCAAACGCCGCCCATAGCCGCCAAAAGGCTCGTTGGGAGGAAGATCATGAGGATGGGCGCCCAGCCACCGAAATAGAGGATCAGCCCGAGGATCGCGGCGATTGCCACATTGGTCCCCATGGCGCTTGTCCAGTATTTGCGTGACTTCATAAAGCCAACGGGCAAACGGTACTGAAGGAAAAAGATATACGCAGGGCCAATAAGGAACAGCACAATCGGGCTGCGATAGAGACGATAGATGAATTTGCCCCAAGCAGAGCGCGCATTATATTCGGAGACGGTAAGGGTCATGATATCGCCCATACCGCGCTGATCGAGATTCCCCGAAGCCGAGTGGTGAATCGAGTGTGTGCGCTTCCAGACATCATACGGGGTCAGCGTTAGAACGCCCAATGCGCGACCGACCCAATCGGAAACTTCGCGGTTCGCGAAAAACGCCGCGTGTCCGCAATCGTGCTGAATGGCAAAGAGCCGCACGAGGAACAAACCATTCACCAACGCAATCGCCGCCGCCAGCCAAGGGCTGACAGAAAGAGCGAGCCACGCCAGCGCCCAAAGTGCAAAGAACGGCACAAGCGTCACCGCAAGCTCGAATAGCGAGCGCCACAAGATTGGCTCGCGGTACTTCGCAAGGATTCGAAGCCAGTCTCGAGACTTCTCGACCGTGGCCGAAGAAGTGGGCGTTTCGCCCTGCGGTACTGGCTGCGAAGCGAGTTTGTTCATGAGGTGTCTCTTTTGTTTCTATGCTTGGACGGAGCCTATTGCGGGTGATCAAGCAATGCCAACAAAACTAGTAGTTGACGTTGCGGAATCCTTTATCCCGCTGGGCAAAAAAAAGCCGCCTCGTAAAAAGGCGGCTTTCTTAATGATGTTTCGTAGGGTTTAGCCCTGGCGCGCTTTGAAGCGGGGCTGCGTTTTATTGATAACATAAACGCGGCCCTTGCGACGTACTACGCGGCAGTCGCGATGACGGTTCTTGAGCGAGCGGAGCGAATTCCGAACTTTCATGGCCTTCTCCTTTTATCGCGGCGCGTGGCGCCTCGGGTTACAACAAGCCCCTTGCGGAGCGATTTTTTGGGTCATCGTCCGATTTCTCGGAAGCGATGGTGGGCACGACTGGGTTCGAACCAGTGACCCCTTCGATGTCAACGAAGTGCTCTACCACTGAGCTACGCGCCCAAACGATTACGATCAATCACGCCCTAAACAAATAGGACGCGGAAAAACCGCGTCGACTGGCGCTGTCTATAAAAGGAGTCGAAGCGGTGTTCAAGGCCTTTGGTGACGAATTATTTGCGTCTATAGTGATTGTAACGGAGAGCCCTGATGAACAAAATGCCTTTTACGCTCAAAATACCTGAATCGAGGGATACTTCGGTCGTATTTGCGTCGCCTCATAGCGGCCGAGAGTATGGCCGGCGCTTTCTTCGCAAGTCGATTCTGGACGAGCAAATGATTCGGACCTCCGAGGATGCCTTCGTTGATTTGCTGTTTGATTCCGCGCCAGAGCACGGCGCGGTCTTTCTTGCGGCGAATTTTCCGCGGGCGTTTGTGGATTTGAACAGAAATGCGGATGAGCTTGATTCGGCGTTGATTGACGGAATCAAGAAGTCCGCGCCAAATCCGCGGATCGCATCTGGGCTTGGCGTGGTGCCGAGGGTGGTTTCGGGAGGGCGACCGATCTATCGCGGCAAAATCCCGCAAGAGGAGGCCTCGACCCGTATCGCCGAATATTGGCGACCCTATCATGACACACTCTATCAGATCATGGCCGACAACCGCGCCAAATTTGGCGAAGCGATTCTTGTGGATTGTCATTCCATGCCCCACGAGGCGCTCGATGGTTTGGTGCGTTCGGGAATGCGCCGACCAGAAGTTGTGCTGGGTGACCGTTTTGGGGCTTCGGCGGGGGATCATATTGTTTCCGAGATCGAAGATATTTTCCGTCGCCACGGCCTTACCGTCGCGCGCAATACGCCATTCGCAGGGGCATATATCGCCAAGCGCTATGGCCGCACCAACATCAACCAGCATGCCGTTCAGATCGAGATTGACCGCTCTCTCTATATGAACGAGCAGCTCATCCGGCCCAATGGCAACTTCGACACGTTCCGTAGCATGATGCAGACCATTACCCGTGAAATCGCAGCCATCGGACGCAAGGATGTGCAATTGGCGGCGGAATAGTCACCGCAGAGCGCGCCCTTTGACGATTGCATCTTTGCCAAATCGAGCACGAATTTCGTCGGTTGCACGCTCGGCGCGGCTTCGCTTTTCTGCGTCAGGATCGAGAAGGTCGCCAGTCAAATCCGCGTTGCCCTGTGGAACGAGGTTGCTGATACCGACGCCGATCAAACGATAGGGCTGATGATTTTCGATTGAGTCAAAAAGGCCGCGCGCGGTTCGGTAAATCTTGTCGGCGAATTGTGTTGGATCCCGAAGCGAAACGCGACGCGACAATGCAGTGAAGTCCGCGCGTTTGAGCTTGAGGGTTACAACCCGCCCCGCCAGCTCCCGAGCTTTGGCGCGGTCACTTACTTTCTGAGCCAATCGCCAGATATGACCGTCGAGCAAATCTACATCGGTGATATCTTCGAAGAAGGTGGTTTCGTTAGAAATAGATTTGATAGGGGCATTGTTGGAGACTCGTCGATAATCCTGCCCCCGCGCCAAATGCCAAAGGCGCTCGCCCATGCTTCCAAAGCGTTCATGCAAATCTTCGCGGCTCCAGCGCAAGATGTCGTCAAAGGTCCGCAAGCCAGCCTTTTCAAGAGACACCTGAAATGCTGGACCTACGCCCCAGATGATGCGAACGGATTTGCCGGCAAGGAACTGCGGCGTCTCTTTCTTGCCGATCACGGAATATCCGCGCGGCTTGTCCATATCGCTTGCGACTTTGGCGAGGAATTTGTTGTGCGAGAGCCCGATTGATCCGGTCAAGCCGAGTTCCTCATCCATGCGTTTTACCAGCCGCGCGAGCATCACAGCAGGCGGATGACCGTGCAATCGTTGGGTGCCCGAAAGATCAAGAAAGGCCTCGTCCAAGCTGAGCGGTTCGATCTTGGGCGTTAGCTCATCCATCATTGCGCGAATGGCGCGGCTCGCTTCTACATAGGCATCCATGCGGGGCTTCACGACTTCGGCCTCGGGACAAAGCTTTAACGCCTGAAACATCGGCATCGCCGAGCGCACACCCTTAAGGCGCGCGATGTAACAGGCCGTCGAAACCACGCCCCGCTTGCCCCCGCCGATGATAACGGGCTTGTCGCGCAACGCGGGATTATCGCGTTTCTCGACGCTTGCATAAAATGCATCGCAATCCATATGCGCGATCGACAGATCGAAAAGCTCCTCATGGGAAAAAATGCGCGGACTCTGGCACGCTGGACAGCGCCGCAACGGCGTTGCAGGCGCATCAAATTCGGCCAAACATTTTCGACAAAGAGCGGGCATAGATCTAAATTAGCTCTCCGGCTGGAATTACACAATGTGCTGGTGCGAGTGGATTTTCCGATTATGCTATAGCTTAACAGTATATTTTGAACCCAGTCGAAAGAGCGTATTCATGAATTTAGAGCAATTTATTACCGAGTTGTTGAGCGGCAACCTTGTTGTGCTGGCATTGGTGGCGCTCATTGTTGTTGCCATTTTTAAGGGCGTAAAGATCGTTCCCCAATCCGAGAAATACGTGGTTGAGCGGCTGGGAAGATTGCAGAAGGTGCTTGGACCTGGGATTAACTTTGTTGTGCCGTTTCTGGATGTCGTGCGGCACCGCATCTCAATTCTTGAGCGCCAGCTTCCGAGTGCGTCGCAGGATGCCATTACTGCGGATAACGTCTTGGTTCAGGTCGAAACGAGCGTTTTTTATCGGATTACCGAACCGGAAAAGACAGTGTATCGCATCCGCGATGTGGATGCCGCGATTGCAACAACCGTCGCAGGGATCGTGCGGTCAGGTATCGGGCGTATGGAACTTGATGAGGTACAATCGAACCGTCAGGAGTTAATCGCGCAGATTAAAGTTCAGGTTGAGGATGCCGTGGATGATTGGGGCATCGAAGTGACCCGCGCTGAAATTCTTGATGTGAACCTCGATGAGGCTACCCGCGAGGCGATGCTTCAACAGCTTAACGCTGAGCGTGCCCGTCGTGCGCAAGTTACCGAAGCCGAAGGCAGCAAACGGGCCGTCGAGTTGAACGCCGACGCCGAGTTATATTCCGCAGAGCAGGCCGCCAAGGCACGTCGTATTTCCGCGGATGCCGAAGCCTATGCCACCGAAGTTGTCGCCGCTGCGATCAAAACGAACGGTATTGAAGCGGCGCAGTATCAAGTTGCCCTCAAGCAGGTAGAGGCGCTGTCTCTGATGGGCAAGGGCGATGGGAACCAGACGATTTTATTGCCGTCGAGCGCAATCGAAGCATTCGGTGAGGCATTTAACCTACTGAAGGGCAAATCCTGATGAGTTGGATGGATTGGTGGCTTTGGATGGCCGGCGGGATTGTTCTGGGGATACTCGAGATACTCGTCCCCGGTTCGATCTTCCTTGGCTTTGCGATTGGCGCGATATCGATTGGCGCATTGCAACTGATCGGGGTGCCGCTGGGTGGCATCTATACGGTGCTACTGATTTGGGCCGTTATTTCGGCAGTCGCATGGATTGTACTGCGCCGCGTGCTCGGAGTGCGTCGCGGTCAATCCAAAACCTTTGACCGCGACATCAACGATTAGATGTCTTTAAGCTCATCCAGAATGCCGCGCGCGGCGGCGGCTGGATCGGATGCTTGCCAAATTGGGCGGCCAACCACGATGTGATCGGCGCCGTCCGCGATAGCTGTGCGAGGGGTCGCGATGCGTTTCTGATCACCAGAGGCGGAACCAGTCGGGCGAACACCGGGGGTTACGATCAGGCGACCCTCTGCTTGGGGAAGAGCGCGGATGAGTTTTGCCTCTTGTGGGCTTGCGATAACACCATCGGCGCCAGCCTCAAGTGCTTTGGCTGCGCGCTCCACAACAAGTTCTTGAACATCACCAGCCTTCATAAGTCCTGCATCAAGGTCCGCGCGGTCAAGCGATGTCAGGATCGTCACCGCGAGAATTTTCAGGTCACTCCCTGCTTTGCCTTCGCCCGCTGCGCGCACTACATGGGGGTCGCCGTGAACTGTTAGGAAATCAAAGTTATACTGCGCAATTCCGCGAACTGCCGCTTCGACTGTGGCGCCGATGTCAAAGAACTTCATATCAAGAAATACGCGTTTTCCGTGCTCTTGCTTAAGCTCATTCGCGAGCGCAAGGCCTCCACCCGTCAACATGCCCAACCCGATCTTGTAAAAATCCACAACGGGATTGAGCTTTTCGCAGAGGTCCAGTCCCGTCACGACATTAGGGACATCGAGGGCAACAATTAAGCGATCATCGGACATGGACATTACTCCTGTTGGCAAAGGTTTGCCCCTCTTACGCGCCTCGCGGTGTGGCATCAAGCGCAGCGTGAATAATTGCACGTCCGATCTTGATAACATCCACTTCACGCCCCATTTTATTCTCAGGCCTCACAGGACCGTGCTGCAATGGCGGGCGGTTCAATCAGAGGTGCTTAGAAGGAGACCAGAATGAATTTAGAAAAGTTCACCGAACGGTCGCGTGGGTTTGTCCAAGCGGCCCAAACAATCGCTATTCGCGAAAACCACCAACGGCTCACACCGGAACATTTGCTCAAGGCATTGTTGGATGATGAGCAAGGATTGGCGGCTAACCTGATTTCCGCCGCTGGCGGGAAGCTCCCCCTAATCGAAGAATCTCTAGCTGCCGCGCTCGGAAAAATTTCGCGCGTGTCCGGAGATGCTGCGCAAGTTTATCTTGATCCGCAAACCGCGAAGGTTCTGGCAGAAGCAGAGAAGCTTGCCAAAAAAGCAGGCGACAGCTTCGTCCCAGTGGAGCGTGTTCTTACGGCGCTTGCGATCACCAAATCCAAAGCCAAAGACGCATTGGAAGCGGGTGGCCTGAGTGCGCAGAAACTGAACGAAGCCATCAACGATGTTCGCAAAGGTCGTACCGCCGACAGCGCGAGCGCCGAGGATAGTTATGACGCGCTCAAGAAATACGCGACCGACCTGACCGAGGCTGCTGAGATTGGGAAAATCGACCCTATCATTGGGCGTGACGAAGAAATTCGCCGCACAATGCAAGTTCTTAGCCGCCGCACCAAGAACAACCCTGTTCTGATCGGCGAGCCAGGTGTCGGTAAGACCGCCATCGCAGAAGGACTCGCGCTCAGGATCATCAATGGCGATGTGCCAGAGAGTCTGCGCAATAAGAAACTCATGTCGCTTGATATGGGTGCCTTGATTGCAGGTGCGAAATACCGTGGTGAATTCGAGGAACGTCTCAAGGCGATCCTGAACGAAGTCACTGCCGCCGCTGGCGAAATCATCTTGTTTATCGATGAGATGCACACGCTCGTTGGCGCGGGTAAATCGGACGGTGCGATGGATGCAAGCAACCTTCTCAAGCCTGCTTTGGCGCGGGGCGAGTTGCACTGTATCGGCGCAACCACGCTTTCGGAATACCGCAAGCACGTTGAAAAAGATGCTGCCCTTGCGCGTCGGTTCCAGCCAGTAATGGTCGAGGAACCAACAGTTGAGGACACGATCTCGATCCTGCGTGGTATCAAAGAGAAATATGAGTTGCACCACGGTGTTCGCATCACCGACAGTGCGCTTGTTGCCGCGAGTACGTTGAGCCATCGGTATATCACCGATCGTTTCCTGCCGGACAAAGCTATTGATTTGGTCGATGAGGCCGCAAGCCGTTTGCGCATGGAAGTGGATAGCAAACCCGAAGAGCTGGATACGCTCGACCGCGATATCTTGCAAAAGCAGATTGAGGCAGAGGCATTGCGCCTAGAGGATGACAAATCCAGCCAAGATCGGCTCGAGAAGCTTGAAGTAGAGCTTTCCGAACTTCAGGAACGTTCCGCAGTGATGACCGCCAGTTGGCAGGCTGAACGCGATAAGTTGGCGAATGCGCGTGACATCAAAGAGCATCTGGATCGCGCACGAGCCGAGCTTGATATCGCCAAACGCGAGGGGAATCTCGCTAAGGCGGGTGAGCTTTCATATGGCGTGATCCCTGATCTTGAGAAACGTCTGGAAACAGCCGAAGCCAACGAAAGCGAAGCGATGGTTGCCGAAGCCGTGCGGCCAGAGCAGATCGCAAGCGTGGTTGAGCGTTGGACAGGTATTCCGACCTCGAAAATGCTTGAGGGCGAGCGCGAGAAACTTCTCCGTATGGAAGAAGAACTTGGCGGTCGTGTGATCGGTCAGCGTGCTGCGGTGCGGGCTGTTTCCAATGCAGTGCGTCGTGCGCGTGCAGGTCTGAATGATGAGAACCGCCCACTTGGGTCTTTCTTGTTCCTTGGGCCGACCGGTGTCGGTAAAACCGAGCTGACCAAAGCAGTCGCAGAGTTCCTCTTTGACGATGACAGCGCGATGGTGCGTATCGATATGTCCGAGTTCATGGAGAAACACGCGGTTGCCCGCTTGATCGGTGCCCCTCCGGGATACGTGGGTTACGACGAAGGTGGCGTTTTGACAGAAGCCGTGCGGCGCAAACCATATCAGGTTGTGTTGTTCGACGAAGTTGAAAAGGCCCATCCCGACGTATTCAACGTACTTCTGCAAGTGTTGGACGACGGTGTGCTGACCGATGGTCAGGGTCGAACAGTTGATTTCAAGCAAACGCTTATCATTCTGACATCGAACCTTGGGGCGCAAGCGCTTAGCCAGCTTCCCGATGGCGCAGATGCAAGTGATGCGAAGCGTGATGTGATGGACGCTGTTCGTGCGCACTTCCGGCCCGAATTCCTGAACCGTCTCGACGAGACCGTGATCTTTGATCGGCTCGGACGCGACGATATGGACGGCATTGTGGACATCCAGCTTGGTCGTCTTGCCAAGCGTCTGGCGCGGCGTGATATCAACATCACGCTCGACGAGGATGCCCGCAAATGGCTTGCTGATGAGGGATACGATCCCGTGTTCGGTGCGCGCCCACTTAAGCGGGTTATTCAGCGCGCGGTTCAGGACCCATTGGCCGAGTTGATCTTGGCGGGCGATGTGGTCGAAGGCGATACCGTGCCCGTTTCCGCAGGTGCGGATGGTCTGATCATCGGCGATCGGGTTTCAACCTCCAGTCGTGAACGCCCGAGAGATTCAGTCGTTCACTAAAATAAGTCCCGTCCGCATGTGAGGGCGGGTCACTCCATGGCTCGATTGAATTGCTAGTTGCACCACGGGTTTTGTGCTCCAATACTGTGCAGAGTATTGGAGCACTTTTTTATGATGAGATATATGGAACTGGCCGGAAAATCGCTTGAGGTTCTGGCGTTGTTGTTTGTGCTGTTGATAGGAGTCTGCGCGCTTCTGATCACGGCGATGTTCATTGTGGATCGGCTTCAGAAAGAAGACGCCATTCGCCGCAATTACCCAGTGATCGGCCGCTTCAGACATTTGTTTACCCAGCTAGGGGAATTTTTCCGCCAGTATTTCTTTGCGATGGATCGCGAGGAGTTACCCTTTAACCGAGCGCAACGGGATTGGATCGAGCGCGCTTCTCAGGGATCGAGTAATACCGTGGCCTTTGGGAGTACGCGCAACCTTGGAATCGTGGGAACGCCAATCTTTGTGAACGCGGCTTTCCCTCCTCTTGAAGGACAGGCCGCCGAGTCCGAGCCCTTGGAAATTGGGCCCTATGCGCGAAACCCTTATCTGGCGCCGTCCATCTTTAATATTTCAGGTATGAGCTATGGCGCATTGTCCAAGCCCGCGGTAAGCGCGCTTAGTCGCGGTGCGGCAGAGGCGGGAATTTGGTTGAACACAGGGGAGGGCGGCGTTTCACCGTATCATTTTGAGGGTGGTTGCGACATCGTGTTTCAAATCGGAACGGCGCATTATGGGGTACGGAACCCTGACGGCACCCTGAGCGATGAACGGCTGCGCGAGTTGGGGGAGCATCCACAGATCAAGATGTTCGAACTTAAGCTCGCCCAAGGTGCCAAACCGGGAAAGGGAGGGATTCTTCCTGCAGCAAAGGTAACACCAGAAATTGCCGAGATTCGCGGTATTCCTGTTGGCCAAGCGAGTATCTCTCCTAATCGGCACGCGTCTATAGATAGTTGGGCCGACCTGCTTGATAGTATCGGGCATATTCGTGAAATGACTGGCAAGCCGGTCGGTATCAAGACGGTCGTTGGTCATCCCGAGGCAATCGAAAACCTGTTTCAAGAAATTCAACAGCGTGGACCGGAATCGGCGCCAGACTTTCTCACCATTGATGGCGGAGAAGGCGGTACGGGTGCTGCGCCGATGCCATTGATTGATTTGGTCGGAATGTCGATCCGAGAGGCGCTTCCGATTGTATCGGCAATGCGTGATATGCATGGTCTTAAGGATCGTATCCGCTTGATCGCAAGCGCGAAGCTTGTGAATCCAAGCGATGTTGCTTGGGCAATCGCGGCAGGTGCGGATTTCGTGACCTCGGGCCGTGGATTTATGTTCAGCTTAGGCTGCATTCAGGCGCTGAAATGTAATCGGAACACCTGCCCGACGGGGATCACAACGCACGATCGCCGCCTTCAGCAGGGATTGGTTCCAGAAGAGAAATACAAAAAGGTTGCGCGCTATGCGAAAGGGATTATTCACGAAGTCGAAGTGATTGCTCATTCGCTCGGTGTGTCCGATCCGCGCCAAATTCAACGCAGTCAGGTACGTCTGGTTATGGCGGATGGCTCAAGTAAGCGCATGAGCGAGATTTACCCCAACGTTGTTGAAGAGAATCGCGACAAGATTCAGGAGTGAAGTGCGGACGGCCTTCGCGCCGCACTTCTCAACCTCTTACTCAAGCAAGCCGACGTTGATGCCGAAGGTTGCCGCGCCAATTGGTTCGCCCGTATCGGGATCGGCAATGGTTGTGGAAACCTGCACCAGATAGACGCCCGTGCTTTCGTCCAATTCAATCTCGCTAAAATGGACCGCGCCGAGACCTTTATTGAATGTCTCGGTGAACTTTGCTTCGTCACCTTGCCAATAATCAGACGTGGTATTGCTCATCGCGACATTCAGCCCCTTCGCATCCATCAGGATAACTTCGGAGACAATACCATCGAGAGATTTCTGCTTGCGCATGAAGTATTTTGAGATCGGTTTCGCTAGCATCCGCGTTTGGAGGGGGGCATCCTTGGTGCCAATTTCGGAACGCCACTCCTCATCCATGCTCGCAATATCCGCGGCGCTCAGCCGTGAGTGTACCGAATTTTGCGAACGAAGAGCCTCAATCACCAGAGAGTCAGTGATCCAACTATTCAACTCACTATCAAGCACCGCTTGAAGTGTCCCTTGATTGTCAATCGCAAGCGCAGAATGAGGCGCAAGGCCAAGCGCGACGATAGCAGAGAGGATAATGCGTTTCATTTGAGTTCCTTGATTCTGAAAGTACAGGCTCAAATAAACACGCGCTTCCTAATTGAATCCTAACAAGGCCACGTAATTTATGAGGCATTTTAATGGTTTCGCCCTCAATACGCGGGGGTTTTGTTTCAAATTGTCACGAATATGCATGGTAAAGGTAACGAGGTGGAAACATCTT